>VHCO01000057.1 GCA_016871715.1 Verrucomicrobiota bacterium | reverse complement strand
TCACCCCACTTCCCCCTTTTCTTCACGGTTTCCCCTTCTGCACAGGCACGTCGAAAGGGCCAAAATGAAGAGCCTCCTTCGCTCCCAATCCCTCGGGTGCGCGGCGTTGGGCAGCGGTCGTTTGGTGGGAATCCGGAAGGCGAAGGAGGCTTTGCATTCTCGCGGTAGGGGGCAGGTGATTCGGCTCACCCGCGTGTCGCGAGTCACGCTGCCCAGGCGAGTCGTGGACTCGGCTCGGCCGCGTCCTGCTGCATCCTCCGAACCCGCCATACCTGCGCCGATCGCGGCCACTGCGTCCCCGGCAGTCGGCGGAACCGGAAGTGGTGGTTGGCCCAGGGCAACAGCTCGACCGCAGCCAGGTTGGGCTCGGATTCGTCGGACGCATTGACCATCGCGCAGAACCCGCCGTCGAGGGCTGTCACCAGGACCGTGTGGGTCCGGGTCGCCTCTCCGCGTTTGATCTCGAGCCGGTAACAGTGACCGGCTTCGACCTCGATTTTCAAAGAACCAGTCATAACGCCCTGACCTATGCCACACGGTGGGGTTGCCTTTCCAGGCGCCGGATTGCATGCTCCTTGACCGGCCAGTCATGTTCGAAAACCTCGTTGCCAAGCGCGGCTTGTCTTTCGACCGGCTCCGGGCCTTGCTGGACCTGGCGCAGGCCGGCAGCCTGTCCCAGCCATCGTAGCGCGGTCCAACGTTCGGGCCGAGTCGGATCTCCACGTCGCCGGAGGCCCCGCTCATCGAGAACCATTCAACGCGCCAGGCCGCTCGACACTCGTGATCGAGCTGTTCGAGGATCGGCGGCAGGGCGTAGAAGAATCCCTCCGGGTCGTGGCAGGCGGTCAGCGATGGCAGGCTCAAGGCCAGCAGCACGACTCCCCGGTCGGTCGGCAGCGGAACGCAAAGCACAATGATCCCGCCGCTGAGATCGAGGATCCTCTGGGCCACCTTGTGCCATCGCGGCCGGTCGCCACCCAGCCAGACCAGCAGGACAGGCGTGACCGGGGACAACCCACTGGAACCGTCACACCAACCCCATCCCCATCATGGCGGCTTTGTTGGGGCTGTCATAGAACTGCCACTGGATGGCTGTCAGGATAGCGTCGGGCACTTCGGCTAGGTCGCGCTTGTTTTCGCTGGGGATCAGGATGCGCTTGGCGCCGGCTTCCACAGCCAACTGCATCCGCTCAGGCAAAAATGTCACGCGCAAGAGCAGGCCCTGCACGCTCATCTCGCCCAGAACCACTGTGCGCTCCAGGACAGGTTTCTCCAGGATGGCTGAAACGAGCGAGATGAAGAAGGCGACGGCGGTCTCCGCCCCTTCCTTGGCCTGGTTGAGGTTTATGGCCTGGAGATTGAAATCGTAGCTATCAATGTCCGCTGTGATGCCAAGGTTCTTGAGGTTGGCCCGCAGGTAGGCGTCCGCCGTCTTGATGGCCTCCTTCATGCGGCTCGACAGATTGCCCAGAGGGATGATCCGGCCCGAACCGGGATTGACTTGCGCCTGGAGGAGGAAGAGCGCCAACCGGTTGTCATTCGCATCGGTGCCAATCGTGTAGATGCTGCCCGGCGCCAGTGTCCCCTCGGAAATCAAGCTGCCGCCACCTAATTCAGGCACGCGCACGAAAGTCTCTTGGCCGTTCTCCTTGTCCAAGTAGGAGAAGCTGGTGTTCCAGTACTCCAGGCCGCCCATCTTCTTGAGTTGCTCCTTCACGCGGCGGCGCATTTCGAGCGCGTATTCCACGTATTCCGCGAGTTCCTCCCGCGTCACCTCGCCGTCCGGGTGCAGCAGCTTGATCAGACCAGAGATGATTTTCCGCACCGCCTTCTGGTCTCGCCCGCCCAGGTGCGAGCCGAATTTGAAATGTCTTTCGGCATAGTCCACGTAACTCGACTTGCGCAGTTCCCGGAAGACTTCCGCCAGATAGTCGGTCACTAGACCGAAGTGATTCGTGTAGGCGTCGTCGTGAGTCTTCTGAAATTCCCAACCGGGGATGTAAGCGTGGATGCGGTCGTAGAAGGCCGTGTCCATCTCCTTCGGCATTGGATAGAAGAGGTGCGAGGTTCGCACGATGGTCGCAATCTCGCCATCAATGTTGCCGACGAACACCACCGAACCCTCCGCCGTGATGATGTCGCGCCCACGGCTGAAGGCGCCGTCTTCCATGTAGCCCTTCATGATGTTGATGCCGCTCTTGTCGGAGAAATCAATGCCCGCAGCTTCGTCGAAGGCCACCACATCCCACAGGCAGACCAGGCCGCGCTGCCCGGTGGACAGGTTGACGAACATCGTGGGCGTCGTGGTCTGCCCACCCGATACCAGATGGCAATACGGACTCATCTGCTGATACACGAAGCTCTTTCCCGTGCCGCGTGGCCCCAATTCGACCGAGTTGTAGTTCTTCTCCACGAACGGCACCAGGCGGAGAACACAATGGAGCTTGCGCCGCTTCGTGTAATAGGGGTGGTTCGGTTCGTAGCCCATCGAGCGCATCAGCAGGTCTAGCCACTGGTCGCGAGTGAAGCGCTTGCGCGCCGTCACATAGCCCTCGATGTTGCGGTTCGAGAGCTGGATGGGCCGGATCGAATCAATGAAGAACGGACGGTTCTGCCCCTTGAAGATGAACGTGTCGTCGTAGCGCAGGGCAACCTCGGCCCACACCCCGCCCATGAGCAGGCGGTCATGCTCATGCACCAGCCGGTCGTCAATGTTGATGTAGTCGAGGTTCAGGTTCGAGAGACTCGCCCAGTACTTGTCGTGGGTCTCGACCAGCTTCACCGACACCTTGTCAATGATCTCATAGGTGGTGTGCTGCTTGATGGCGGACTTCACGGATTCCCGCTCGTCTGGCTTCACGTACTTCGAGGCCAGAGTCTCGCGCACGAACTCCAGGCCCTCGTTGATGGCGGCCTCCTCAATCGAAGCGCAATACTTCCCGAGCAGAAACTCGATCACGAATGCGGGCACGCCAAACGACGAGCGCATCCGCCGCAGCAGGTCCTTGCGGACCACCAGCCCCGGAAACGCTTCGTTGGCCAGGCGGTCCAGTTCATCCAATTCAATCAATGGTTGCGCCATAAGGTATCAGGTTAGAAGTCACGGCCAATTTTCAGGGTGATCCCGCCGGGCGGAAACTGCTCGTCCGTCTCCGAGTCTCGTATTTGAAGCAGCAACAGCTCGCCCTGTTTGAATGAATGCTTGGAGTCAAAGAACAAGGTTACCGCCACCTCGCCAGCGGCCGGCTCGATGCGCACCGACTTGGGCTTGCCGCCCAGGACCGACCCAGCCTCATCCGCCCTGCACACGTCCAGTTGAACATCGCGGGGCTGGTCTGAAACGAGGGCCAGCTCGCCGGCCGGTGCGCCCGCGCTGGCTTTCGGACGCAGCAGGACCTTCACCGCAGCCCGCGTCAATTCGTAGGCCGGCAACAACACTTCCACGCCGATCTTGCGAATCTGCACGCGGCCCCGAGAGACGAGCCGCGGGATGATCATCTCCTGAAGTGTCGCGCCGCCGTGGCTGAACGCCTTCTCCGCCTTGAAGAAGGCCGTCCCCGGCGGCACGGCTACGCGCACGGAGGCATCCCAGAGGAATGGCTTTGTTTTGAGCGGCACATCAACCCCAGCCGGCACGATGGCGAACCGCTCCTTCAGCGCCACACACCACTCTTTTTTCACCGGGACTTCTGGGGGCAGTTGATCCGCGGCCACGAGCACGAAGCCGTGGTCCGTCACCACGTTCACTTCGGGATACCCCCATTGGTGCAACCGCTTGACCACTCTGGCAATTCGTTCCAGTTCCTTGTCCAGGTGCCGAACCAACGCTTCCGCATTGCTGTGCCCCAGACTGTCCACTTCCTCGTGCCCGAACACCACGAGCAGGTCGCGAGTTTTCTCCGGCGGCATCTTGGCTCCTTCCACCTCTCCGATTTCGAGACAGGTGGCACCGAACTTCTTCAGCAACTCCAGACGGTTCGCCCGCTGGCTCGTGTCCACGCCGTCGGCCTGGGGATGCAGTTCGTTCTTCTCCACATGCAGCCGGGTTGGGGCCAGTTCCTTCGGCAGCAGGGCGCTCATGCCAATCGGGGTCCGGGTGGGCAGCATGGCGCGGAGTGCTTCCACTTTCACATCCTGGCCGCGTAACCGCTCGACGAGGGCCAGGGCGCAATCATAGCGCAGCGCATCCACGATCACCACCGCTCGACGCCCACCGGCAGACCACACCTGCGCGTCCAGCCGGTCTGTCACGAACGGCACCCCAGGGATGTCTAAGCTTTCGTCGGCGGTGAAACTCTCGAAGAAACGTTGATTCAGGTCGTTGGCGTAATCGCCATAACCCCGGTCCACCAGCGCCACCACTTCTGGCACGTCGTGTTCCTCAGCCGTGGCCTTGAGCTGGGCGTGAGCGCGGTCGATCGTGCCGGCAAATTCGCAATAGACCTGGGCCAGTTCGCCAGGGGACTTCGCCTTTTGCACGGCTTTGCGGCCCTTCTCGCACGTTTCGACGAAACCGGCCACCCCGAGGAACAACGCCCAGTGTCCAGCGGGCGTCTGGCTGGCCCGCGCATAATCTGCTTCCTCGCGAAGCATCTGCGCTTCGGATTCCACCAGGGTTCGCACTTCCGACCATTTGCCGGCAGCCGTGGCAAACCGTTCCCGGAAACAAGCCCATCGCAACCGGGCCAGGTGCGGGAACCCAAACGACAGCCCGCTCCGCCCGCGTGCCCAGTCCGTCAGGTTGATGTGCTGCTCGACTTGCGCCACCCATCGGTCCCAGGCTGGCCGGCTGTTGGCGTCGCGCAGCCAGCGCCGCAGCAACTGCACGTGACTGTCGCGAAACCTCGGCGGCGGCAGACGGTTTAAGAACGGAAAGTCCGCCGGCTCCCCGTAACCGAGGAACGCCTCCGTCAGCGCCAGGGCTTCCACAAACGCACCGACCCACAGCACCGGGTTGTCCGTTTCGGTGGTGAAATTGAAACGGTCCCGCATCGCTGCCAGGAATTCATCCAGAACACCGCGCTCGGTCAGCGAGGCCCAGGTGGCCTCTGGCTGCACGGCCAGATCCAGAACGGTCTGGTCCACGTCCCCCACCAGCCGCGACTGCGCCAGGTCGGGTGTCAGCCGCTGTTCCCAAAAGACTGCGGGCCTATCTTGGAACTTGGCTGTGTATTTCGCCAGCAAGCTCTCCGCGCCTCCTTCGACGAGCTGGCGCTGTTCGCCCGGTGTCTCCGGCAGGGAAACGCCCGCCGTCTTCAGGAAGTTGAATAGCGTCGCCCGTTTGCCGCCCACCAGCCAGCGCACGCCGGCAATTCTGTATTCCGTCAGCAATTCGAGATGGTGCCGTCCCTGCTCGTCGGGCGAATCGAGACGCTCTTCCGCCAGCGGCAGGTAGATGAGGAACCGCGTCTCTCGCGCCTGCTCCGGCGGCAGTCCCTTCGTGGCCAGGGATACCTGTCGCCGCAGCCAAAGCTGACCATGCTTCCGCTTCGGGTCATAGGCCAGCAGCCGAAACGGCGCCGCCTTCATCTGCTGCAAGTGCGTCGCCAGCGCGGGCAGCAGCCGCTCGAACTCGCCCTGTGGGTCAAACCAGAGGCAAACCCTCGCCCGTTTCTGGTGGGAGAAGCGTTGCTGGATCTGGGCGATGAGGGCGGGAAGGATCATGGGAAAACGGAATCAACCGCAGATGGCGCAGATGAACACGGATAGACCGAAGGTTCGTTTAGGAGGTCGCGGAGGAACATCCGAAAGGCCAGGACCTTCGGCGGTTCCGCAGCTTCGCCTTCCAGCCAGCGATCGTCCGCGATGGAATTCTGGATGGCTTTGCCTGGTTTCAGAACCGCGCTGATGGTACCGATTTGAGCTTTCTTGGGACCTGCTGGAGCATTGATTTCTTCCAGGTCCGACTTCGATAGTCTGGCTCGGTCAATCCCGCGGAGATACGACTCGGCTTTCGTCCTCAGGTCACCGTAATGAACCGCCGCACAATCAAGCAGCAGATCCTCCAGGGTGCCGGCATTGACATTATCCGGCATCACGAACACGCCGCAGCGTGGGGGACCCGAAAGAACCTGGCCGGGAGTCGCTGGCAAGGTAAAGCCAGCAGCACCAGACTTTTCGACGGTTCTGGCCGCCAGGGTTGCCAACCGCGCGATTGGGGTTCCCCTATTGTCGGCATCCAACACAAAGCCAATTGCTTCCACTGCTCCGGAAATCTGAGGCACAGCGATGACGGCGCGCCCGGCCAGTTCACTTTCCCCGCCTGCTGGATGCAGAGCCACCGCATGATCAGGCGTCTGGTAGAAAAAAGGCACCGGCACCCGCTTCATGAGATCATCCTCATACGGAAAATCTGTGGGCACCAGCCGGCTGAAAGCAGGCTCCAGATCATTCTTCTTCACCACAATCTTGAAACCGGCATTCTTGAGTAGCCGGCCAATGAATGCCGCGTCATGCTGACCCTCGACGGCGATGTATGAAAGGCGACGAGCCATGACTCAGCGGAATTCGAGTCCCATGTCGAACCGCAACTCCCGCAGCCCTTCACCGGAAAGCCGCTTGGCTACCGGCTTCGCTTCTGCACGCTCCAAACGGTAGCCAACGACTGAGCCAGGGGCGCGTGCAAACGCGCGAACGACCGCGTCCACCGCCTCCAGGCTGTGGGTCGTGGCAAAGACCTGTACGTCGAACTCCTCGACTGCCCACCGCAGGAGTCCCAGCACCGACTCGAGCACACTCACGTGCAACGCGGTCTCCAGTTCATCGATCAGCAACACACCGCCGCGGACGGTCGGAATCGCGACCGCAAAGGTCAGGGCGCGCCGAAAACCGTCGCCGAGCGCGGAAAGCGGTGTGATCCCCGTCATCTCGTGCTTGATCTGCAGACGGGCAGTCCCGCCTCCCGTCTGTACGAGGTCCAGCCGCTGAATGCCGGGGTCGATGCAGCGCAGGGTGCGGAGGAAATCGCTCTTGAAATCCTGAGCGGGACGCTCGGCTTCCAACGCGGCGCTGTAGAGCGATTGCACCCTGCTCTCGACGCGGTACGTACTGGCATCGATGACCGCCAAGGGCAACAACGGCTCTTGGGGGCGCACCCCATACGCCATGCTGCCATCCCCGGCAATCCGCACCTTGAGTTGGTTTTGGTGGTTGCCCCACTTGTGAACCTGCGGACGTACCCGGTCGATGAAGTCCGCATCGATCTCCAGTTGGATTTCCCGGCCAATGGACTCCGCGCCAGGGAGCAGACTGGGTGTCCACGCAATGCTCCCGCCCGAACTCCCGCCCACAGTGCTCGTCGGTCCGCTGGGTGAGGAAGCGCCGCCCGGTTCCCGCAAAACCCCCGCCACGGTCCTCTCCTCGTAGTACTTGGCCAGCAGCCTCCGGCCAACGAAATCACCCTCACCCTCGATCCAGATTTGCCCCGAGTCTTCGGGTTCACCAGCGCCCCGGGGGAACATCCACTTGATCGTCTCGAGCGGCGCAACGGTCAGACCGCGGCCCTCGCGTCGCCAAGCCGTCGTGACCCAGTTGTCGATGTCCAGCGGGCGGGCGAAGAGGGCCAGCGCTTCCAGCACGGAGGTCTTGCCGGCGTTGTTTCCGCCGACGAAGAGATTGATGCGCGCAAATTCTTCGAGCTTCAGGCCGCCAAGGCCGCGGAATTCCGAAACGTTGAGAGACTGAAGAGCCAGCGGGTTCATCGACACGTTCTCCGGGTTGGATGTGGTTCGGGAGATAACCGCTGATCACCCAAATACAGACGGATAGGGTCGCGTCCCGCCTCTATCTGCGTTACCAGCGCAATCCGCGGTTTCATGTGTCCTCCAGTTCTCTGGCTCCAAACTTGTTCTTCGTCCGCAGCAGCCCCGTCCGGGCAAGAGGCGCGATGTTCACTTTCACGCCATCGTCCAGGTCGGGGCGCCAGCCTTTGGGCCGGTCCTGGGGTGCTTTCCAAGGGGTAAGGATGCGGTAATCGTTCTCGCCGGCTTCGATGCCTTCATGGTGGCCCTCGTGAAGTCGGGCCAGCTTGCGGTCGAAGGCTTCGACTTCTTCCAAGGCGGCCAGGAGTTGGAGGCGGTCGTCTTCACGGCCGTCTTTGCTGGCTTGAGCGGCTTCGCGACGCAAGGTGGCGAGGCGGTCGCGGACATGGACGCTCCGGAGTTTGGCCAGGCGGTCGTGGTCGAAGCGGTGGTAGTGAACGATGACGGAGAAAGCGGGCTCCGCCGATTCCTGGCTGCTCGCGAGGTGCCAGAGGATCGGGCGCTGCTGGTAGAGGGCACAATGGAAATCGAAGAAAACATCGGTGAGCCAGTCGTGAAGCGACTCAGCACGGGCATAACCCTTCACACGGCGCTTGAGTTCGTTCACCAACTCAATTTCCAGGGCGTGCTGGTCCTGCCTTGGGAAAAAGCTGGCCAACTTGGTGCGGACACGCTCCAGCAGTGGGGCTTCCTCAGCCACGGGTTGGAGAGCCACAAGACCATCGTCATCCTGCTCCACCACGCACTTCACCGCGTAGGTCAGCAGGCGGGACACGTGTTCCATTCGCTTCTGTTCAACGGTCTGGCCTTCCATCTCCGGCCAGAGGAACTCCGAAGGACGATTCCCGATCGCACTCTCGATGCGGCTTCGAAGCGTTTCGTTCACCCCATAGAGGCGATACACCGAATCGTTAAGTTGCTCGTAGGACGCGACAAGATCATCGTTGAACTCGGCTTCCCTGGAGAGTGCAGCGTCAAGAGAAGCACCGAAGGTATGTGCTTCGCCGGCTGTGTCGGTGTGAAGAATCCAAGGTTTCGTGAACGTAGTGCAAATCTCGTTACCTTCATTCCACGCGCGCTTTACATCAAATCCGTGCTGCGCACGATCTTCAATTCGTCGCCGACTTTCTGTCTTCACCGCGGGAATTGGAATCCTCCCCACATATTCAACGCCCCAAGATCTCGACGCGAAGCAGTTCAGGAATGCTTGTGCGAGGTTACTATTAAGAACCCCGAGCAAATAAAAGGTGTCGGCTTCGTTGTGTGGAAAAGCTGACGGTCCAGCGACGTTAAAAAGTGCACCAGGAGGTAGCACTCTTGCATTCATGCCCTTGACGGTCTTCTCAACCCAGGTGATTCCTTCCCGGAAGTAGTAATCTTCACATTTGATTGTTCGTGAGGCGCTGCCGTATCGCTCCTTTGCGATGGCTTTGATTTGTGCGCCGTTGTTGGTCCAGTCAAAGACCAGGAAGATGTCGGAGTAGAATCGACTGAAGTCTCCGCCCTTAGCATACGGGACCCACTTTCGCCTGGAGTCGGGGCGCACTTCCCAGTGACACCGCACGAATCGTCCTGACTCCGTCGAAATGAGACCCTGCCGTGCATCTGCGAAGGCGGGGTCAAGACGTGGGTATTCTCTGAAAAATGCCCCCACTAGATGAATCAGTCCGTAGGAAAGTGTAGAGTTGTCGAGGCTCATGAGGTCTTTCAGGGTGACATCTACGCGGGCATCGCTTGTTGGATCAAACAGCGCCCTGACAAACTCCGTGTGCCGGCGATCAGCTTCGGCTTCGGCGGCTCGAAACTGGGAAAGAGCAAAAAACGCCCCACGCTCCGCTTCGGTAACAATGTAGTAGGAGTTTTCGACCTGATCCTTCGCAACCTCGATGTCTTCCCGTGCTTGAGTAATACGGGTGCTCTCAACAATCAGCCGACGGCGGACGTCGGGATTCGCCAGCAGTTTCTTTATGTCGTAGCGCTTGAGAGTTGGCATGGTTCAGAGATCGGTGGGAAGCCCAGCTTCAAAGCTTTGTTGTGCCTCGGCCTCCCATTCGACGATCAGGTCGGCCAGCGGTGTGTAGTTCTTCTTCAGGCGTGCGGCTTCGCAGGCAGCAAAGTAGCTCTCGCGGTCGCGGGTGCGATTGAAAGCATCGAGAGGGACCAAGCTGTTCTGCATCAGAATCAGGTCGGCAAGGAGGAACGCGCTTCGTCCGTTTCCTTCGCGGAATGGATGGAGGGCGATGTACTCGCCCATGAGCGCGGCGAGGAATTCGCAGACGGTTCGGTTGTCAGAGCTCAAAAACGGAGTCCGTGCAAGAACGTCCCGCTCGAACTCGGCGAACACGGGCTCCCACCCGTAACGCGGGAGTGGCCAGGTAACGTCGCCGTTCGATAGGGTCACGGAACGCCATTTCCCGGCCCACGGGTAAATGTCACCGAACATCTCGGTGTGGATCTTCTGGATGAGGTCCAACGTGATCGGGACTGGTTCTTCCCTTACGGCAAGGCCGGCGACGAATTCCTTGGCCCGGTTGACGCCATTGGTTTCACGCAAGTTCACCTCGTCCTGGCTGAGGCAGCCCGCCCAGTTCAGGCAGATGCCGCTTGGCTCCGCGATCATCTGGAAATCGGAGTCGCTGTAGTTGTTCCAAGGGATGGTAACGATGGCAGGGGCAGTCGGCGGTTTGGCTTGGGCTGCGAGTTCTTCGAGCCGCGCCTTCGTCAACTTCCGCTGGGCCGTCGGGACATTATAGAACTCGGTCGATTGGGAGGCCTGGTAATAGTCCGCAGCGCTCTTGCCCCTTCCCTGCTGAAATCGGAATCGGAAGTCCCGCTCCGCCCAGCGCCAGGTGATGTGTTTACTTGCCGGGGAGTTCATGATGGGGGGCACAGGGCGACCATGTTCTCTCATGGCGTGGTGGATTCGCGGACGGCAACACGCCCCGGGCACATCTTGTTGAGGCGAATCGGCTGCCGCGACCAATGTTCCGCCATACCCTGCGTAAAATCCGGGCGGACCAGTTTGGCCCGATCCACCAGCCAGTTGTCGTGTTCACGGCGCAAATACAGCCCTTCGCGAGCGCCGCCACACAACTCGGACCGGCGATGAAGGACCGCCCAAAGGTCGGCAAGCGTGAATCCGCCGCGGGCGAGTTCCGGGACGACAGCCAGGCCAGCCGTTGCGGCCAAGGCATTGCGGCGGGAAGCACTCCAAAATCTTCGCTGGTGAGCGTCATAAACATCAAAGGCCAGAAACCAGTCGGGCAACCGGTCATAGCGAATAGAATGGGCGGCGTAACACCACTCACCAAACAGGATGTCACCGGACGGCAGCAGTCTGCGCAGGCTTCCCCCGTGCTCCGCCGCCCAAGCACGCAGACGTTCCCATTGCCCGCTCAACCTCCCCTCCAGCCAGGCCCCGCGGTTTTGAAAGAGCAGCCGGCCCTTGGTGTCAAAGGAAAGCCCAAGGTTCGCGCCGTCCACCTTCTCTTCCAGAACCACCGGTGAAGACAGGAAAGATTCGGCCTCGGCTGGAGTCATGACCTTGTCATCACGGACGGGCACCCGGCCCAGCCAGGCGAGATGGGGTGTGGAGGGAAACTTGTGCAGTACCTCATTCATGGTGGAAATGCTTCCGGTAGCCAGCCTCTGCCGCCTGTGGATCCAGGAAGACGACGGCGATGCCCTCCGCGGCCAGCGCGTCCTTCCAGCCCCACCACTTGAAATCCACCGCTTCGAGAATGGGTCGCTTCTGCCGGCCGGCATTGGCTGCCGCGACGAACTTCCGGTCGCTTCGGTCGAACGCTTTCAAGGCTTTGGATGATGGAAACTCGGCGAATTCCTGTTCCTGCTCGTTCAGGCAGGTAATGGGCCGCCGCTCACACCGGGCTGGATTCCACTGGTGGTCATGCACCCATTTGAGAAAGGCGTCTCCGGCGCCCGGTTGTCCGCTGAGGTTGAGGTTCTGGCGATACTCGTCAAAGATGAAGCCGCCGTCGTCCAGCACAAGGCCACCTTTACCAGTCAGTTCCAAGAGGGCGTCGATGCACTTTTCGACGAGCGAGTCGTCGGCTTGGTCGCTGTTGCCGTTGGCCACGACCGCCACGTTCGTGTCCACCAAGCAAGGTCGTGGTACGGGCGTCATTGCGCCGTCTCCTTGGCGGGTGCCCTGACCGCGGCGGCCTCCTTGCGTCGACGAATGCCGGCCTTCTGCATTTCGGCGATATCCGTCATTTGATCGCCAAAGAAGCCTATGGGCCAGTTGGTGATGTTCCCGTACAGGTCGACCTCCAAGGGTTGGATGGCGTTGCCGCCGGCGACCGGGTCGCAGAAATAGACCGCCACGTCCTCCTTAGCCAATTCTTGCTCAGCGATGCGTCGTTGGAGGCGACGCAAGAAGTGTTCGGAATGACTTTCGACGAGGAATTGGACATTACGGTCCTTGCCGGTTTCACGGGCCTTGACCGCCGCGATAAACAAGTCGGCCAGGTTCTGCTGCACCGCGGGATGCAGGTGCAGTTCGGGTTGCTCGATCATCACAGTCGAGTGGGGTGGGCTGTAGAAGCTTTGCACCACCACCGGCAGGACCTGCGAAACCCCAAAACCCACATCGGGAATCGAGACTTCCGGGCTGGCCTGGGTCACCTTGACACGCACCCGGTACTCACGGAGACCCTTGGCCACCGGAGCGACGGCAAATGAATGAATCAGGCCGAGCTCTTGCAGCCAGGCGGCAATGAGCGCCTCGAACTCCATGCCCGCTCTTCTGCCGTGCATTCGGATCTTCCGATCAGTGGCGGCAAGGAGTGCGCTGAGCCACCGTTCTCCACGACTGCCCACATCTTCCGGCGTTTCTCCAGCCCAGGCATAATGGCGTCGTGGCTCCTCACGCAACGGACCGAGGTAGGAAAGCCCGCCCAACAGGCTCTGGAGGGCAAACGCCAGATCGTTCAGGGTTTCCCCGTTCTGGTAGTAGAGGCTCAGCTCGTCGGGGAAGCCAAAGAACCGCGTCGGCTGGGGCAGTGGCCAGCCGCGACCTTTCTTCCGCACCCCTTCAAAGCCCTCCGTTTTCAATTGGTACTTCCCGGCTTGATCGTCGGGTGCCATGGCGATCGAGAAACCGGAGTCCTTTTTTCCGGAGAATCTGTATTCAAACCGACGGCACACCGCGCGCAGGCCTTTGCCGTTGGCAAATCCGACCGTGGCCGAGAAGCGGATTCTGGTGCCGGAGAAAACTGATCCCGTCAACACATCTTTGATCTCCAGCGGTTCGGCCGGCTCCCACTCCAGGGCGAAGTCCAGTTCACGGCTCTGGTCATGCTGGTTGAGCAGGTCGTCGAAGGTGCCCAAGTCCACTGGCGTCTTGTCGTCGCCGGGGTGGAGCACCCGGTTGCGGTCAGGCGAGCTGGCCGTCTGCTTCAACATCATCAGGAACTGGCCGAGACTCGATTTGCCCGAACTGTTGGTGCCAAAGAAGACCGTAATCGGCGCCAGCCGCAACAGGCCGGTGTCTTTCCAGCCTTTGAAGTTCTTGATTTGGAGGCCTGTGATCATAGCGTGCCTTCGTTTCTACCACACCCACCCAGTTCCCGCCAGACGGTCGTAGAGTCTGCTTCCCGGTCGCATGGCGGGTGGGAAGGACTCCCGGTGGCGGTTCGGCTGGCGACGGCCTTTGGATGTCGGCTAAACAGGTGCGTATTCATGCGTGCTTCATCGATGTTCATCCCAGGCAGAGCCTCATGGCGGGGTTCCTCGCAAGACGATGGCCGCCGCCTCGACGGTCGCGTCATCCAAGATGCCGTAACCCAGGTCCAGCATGAGGACCAGAGGGTTCCGTTTGAGAAGAAACTCCGTCCGAAGCTTCGTGTGCGTGACGTGCGTCCTGAACGTGGAGCTCACCAGCGCGCCCACGTAGCCCTCGGGCTCGATCAACTGGGTGGCGCGCTCGATGAAGGCCGCGTAGATGTCGGACTTGGTCAGCGGGTACGCGTCGGCGATAAATTCTTTCACCACTGGGACAAACCCACCGTAGGGCGGATTCATCACCACCACGTCAAAGACCAGGCTCAAGACCTCCAACAACCGCAGCCCGCGAGCCGTGTCCTCGGCAAACAACCGCTGGCGGGGATCGGCTTGGAGTTGACCGGCCAAGCGTTCCAATCCAGCGAGCAACTCCGAACGGATGCGTGCGGCTTCGTCCTCGATCACCTTCCGCTGCAGTTCGAGTTGCTCGACCCGCCGCTGGCGGGCGGCGGCGTCAATGCTCTCCAAGGTGAGTTGCGGCGTTTCCCGGGTTTCAATGAGCCTGGTGAGACCCTTGGCTTTAGCCTGTGCGTCCACCCAGTCGCTCAAGACGCGGGTCACGCCCTCGCTTACCTGCACCAGGCTGCCCAGTTCGCCCACGTTCTTGAGGTTCAGCCAGAGCGTTTCAAAGAGCTTCTCGCGTAGCCCGGCGGATTCAGCCTTGTCGCCGACCTGGTTGACGAGCCCGCGCACTTGTTCCTCGCCCACCTGCACGGCGTTGGCGATCACGAGGTTCGACCGGCGAATGCGAACCGCCGTGGGAGAGAAACCGTGCTGGAGCGCGGCTTCCTTGGCGGTGAGGATGAGCGACAACGAAGCGATCTGGATTGCGCGCGGGTCAATATCAATGCCGTAAAGATTGTTCTCGATGATGGCCGCCGGGATTTCTTGCGGATTGCGGACCGAGGGTTCCGCCGGCCAGCCGGGTTTGCCGGCATTCGCAATCTCATCCAGATACATCTGGTAGAAGAGGCCAAAGGCGTATTGGCCGAAGTGGAGCGTTCCACAAGCGGGATCGAGCAGCTTGATGTCGCGGGCGCGCTTGAAGGGCTGAGGATTGCCGTACTCGTCAATGCGCCGGTAGCGAATCTTCTCACCGGTCCGCGGCACCAGGTAATCGGCCACGGGTGCCAAGTCGAGTCGGCGTTCTTGCGGCAGCGGCGGGGGGCCCTTGGGTGCCAGAGACGAGTCCGGATGCATTTGCAGCCAGAGCCGCCCGAGCGTGTTGTCCACCAGAACCTTCACCACCCAGAGCGGGGTATAGAACTGGTTGATGACGGAAAGTTCGTAGGAACTGCGCGGCGTGCCCTTGTTCTCGTCCCGGATGATCTTCTTCTCGTCGCGGTTGAAGAACTGGTACACCCACCCCAGAAAATCGGGCGCGCGATAGGCGTCGGGGGGCAGGTCCGAGTTGATGCTCGAGATGGCCCGCTGGAGGGAGGCGAAACTGGGCCAGAGGCAGGCGTAATCGTGGTCGGGATCAAAGAGCGTGCGAATCTCTTCGTTCACCTCGCGGAACGCGGCCATCAGGCCATCCCGGAGCAGGGCCTCCTCCGCGTCGGCCTGGTACTTGTACCGCGAGCCGCCGGCGGCCCGGAAATCCCGGAGGTAGCGCGAGTAAGCCTGGCCTTCGACGGGGGTGATGACTTCGGTGGCCTCAGCCTCGCCTTCGGCCTGCCCAGGGGGACGCAGGAAAAGGAGGCCGCGCGCTTCCATGGCCTTGAGGCCCACCAGCCGATTCAGCAGGGTGTAGGTGTGCTCACGCACCACGGCGTCGAAGCCGCGCTGGGCGGTGCCTTCGCCTTTGGTGTCGCGCTCGATCAGGGCGGCCAGCTTCCGGCGGGTAGGCAGGATGTCCGCAGGCAGCGTGAGTCGTTCCTCGGTGGCGTGCCGGCCATCCCGGCTGAATCCAAACCGCTTGAGTTGCGCCTCAAAGTCGCCATCAAGGATCTTGCGCAGGCGCGGCACCCATCCCTTGACCGTCTCCTTGTGAGGGTCGGACAGAACGGCGTTGCTGAGTGGGACGGCGTTGCTCATTTCACCTGGATGACGAATCCTTCCTTGATCTTGGCCTTGAGTTCTTGGGCCACATCTTCCAATGCCGCGTCCACTTCAGTGTCGCTGGCGAATTGGAGTCCGGCCAGGGCCGCGGCGGCGTTCCAGGCGTAGAGCTTCTGCTCAGGCTTGGGCGGAGGTGCCTTCAGGCCGCGCAACGCGCCTTCCACTTCGGCGCGGTACGCCGGCAGCGCCTTGGCCGCCTGCGCGATGGAGGAAAGGCTGGTCTTGGTGGTCGCAGCCAGCAGGGACGCAATCGTGGTCAGCGCCACCGCCGGGCAATAGCACGGGCCACTGGGACCAAAGGTGGCCTCGACCACGCCATCCCGTTGTGGAGAGGGGGCGGCGGCGTAGGCGGCACCGGCGCGAATGGCGGCAACGGTGTCGTTCACGGCTTTCTGCAAAGCCGCATAGCTTCCACGGTAAGCCTCGCGATAGACCTCGTGAACCTTGTCCACCGAGGCGCGGTAATCATTCCAGCGGGGCACCACCGTCTTGTTCCCGCAAATCGCCTCAATGTCCGCCAGCGCCTGGTCCACCGCCGCCTTGTCCGGCGCGTCGCCCGGCAACGGGTGGTTGCGGACAAGGGTGACGAGCTGCCGGGAGGTTTCAAATTCCTTGTGCCGGTTCGCTTCCAGGAAGACCCGCAGGGCATCAAGCCCCCGCTTGAGCCCCCGCCATTGCGGGGCCACCTGCAAGAAAGCCAGAGCGGCCTTGGTCGGGTCCTTGAGCGTGGTGGGGTTCTTCAACGCGTCGTCGCATTTGAGGATTTCGTCTCCCAACGGCAGACCCGCTTCGGCGCGCACTTGCGCATCGCGCACGCCCTCCTGGAGCTTGCCGCCCAACTGGCGGATTGCGCCTGCCAGGGCGTTTCCGGATTCGGGCGTGCCGGTAACGCCCATGGCGATGAGTTCCTTGCTGACCAGTTTGATCTGCTCGACGGTCAAGCTCGACTCGGCCAGGCGGAACGTTGTTTTTTCGAAGGTCTTGATCTTGGTGAAGTCGTCCAGCGCCTCCTTGTAGTCATAGAGTGGCGTGGGGCCGGTGGCAGTCTGGCGCTCCAGGTAGATGGCACCAACGCGGAAACACCCCGCCAGCACCAGCCGCACGACTTCACTGGGCCAGCCAAAGGGTGCCCGGACGAATCCCTTGAAGCCCTTGTTGTCTCCGAAATCGAGCAGAGCCGCCCCGGTGGGATCGGTGCCCTCATCCTCCAGGTCTTTGATGACTTCAATCGTGGTCGCGACCAGAGCGGATTCCTTGTTCAGGCTGCCCTGCGTGTCGAAGAGGTTGAGTTCAGGCCCCACCGTATGGAGCGCGGTTTGCGCTGGATTGAGCAGGGCCTTGATTTGCTTGGCGAAATCAACCGGTTTATCCGCAATAGCGAAGCGGGGGTAGATGTTGGGGATTTGCTGACCGAGCGCCGTCTGAAGCTCCGCTGCCATGTCCCTGGCATTCTCCAGTTCCACTTCCTTGCCGCCGTAGTAGAGTGTGCCTTGCAGGAAGGCCGACTTCAGATCGCCCGCGAGAGTGCGCGCCAGATCGTCCCGTTCCTTGCGCTTTTCCGACAGGGCATCCGCCGTATCTTTCGAGGGGTCGTCCGTGAACCGCTTGTCGCTGGTGACGTTGAGCAGCGCTTGGTAGCGCTTGAGGCGTAGTTCGAGTTTGTCCGGCACAGCCGCCACCCAACAGACCTTGCGCCCATTGGGCCCAGCGGCCTGGTTTTCTCGTTTGGTCTCCTCGATGATGGTCTTGCGGCCAGGGGCCATCGGCCCCACGAAAGCAACCTCCAGTTCCGGCCCCGTGTCCACCGCCTCGCCGTCGAGAAAGACGCCGAATCTGAACGGCGTCTTCGTTGCGCCGTGCGTGACCGCGTAGTTGTTCAGGTTCTTGCGCGCGATCACACTGTTCTTCGCGATTTCGAGCGATTGCTGCCGGATCGCGGTCAGGGTGATGGACCGCGGCGTGCCGGGCCGGACCATTTCCTGAATGGCCTGCTCGATGGTCCGCTCCCGCTCGTTCAGGAACTTCCATTCGCCGCTGGCTTCATCCCGGGCGACGTATCCGGCCGCCTGGAGGGCTGCAAGCGTTTCCTCAACCTGCTGACGCAAGGCGGCTACATTCTCATTGAGCCGACAGACGAGCAGCTTCGCCATGTTCTCGGCCGTCCGCGGAACAAAAGGAACGCGCTGGATGAGGTAGAGGACCTTCAACACCCGGTCCGCCGGGACCGGCGTGGTCTTGGGCACACGCTTGGCGGAGTCGTAGATGGATCGAACACCTGACGCGCCGAGGTATTCCTGCGATAGAAGGTCGTTTTCCAGCGCATCGAACACTTGATCGAAACTGGCCAAGGTCCCGACGTCCGCGGCGGCAAGCTTTTGCAGGGCCTCCATGACCACGGAGATCATCGAGCGCACCCCGCCGGAGATGCGGAACCCGGACAGCGCCTCACCGATGTCCTGGGCCAGTTGAATCTGGTGGGGCAGGAACGGGTAGGCGTCCACCAAGCCCTGGGCCGTGAGAAGGCCCAGACTGCGGCTGGCCTTAAGATCGGAGAGCTGGGCCAGGAAGCCTTCGTTGTCCTGGTAAACCTTCTGCAACTCACCCTCGCGCGCGGGATGCTTCTTCAGGATGCGCTCGCAGACCACCTTGTTGATGCCGTCGGAAATCAGGTGAGGCTTCAGTTCGAAGCGGGCATTGAGCCGGCCGACGAGGGCGGGCTGGAAATTGGTCCGGTCCACCACCTTCTCGAGGTCCTGTTGGCTGGTGGCGATGATCCACACTTTGCCTTTGCCCTTGTTGCCAATCATTTCGCACAGGCTGTTTAACTCGCCGATCTTGTCGTTCGAGTCGCCGATGAAGGTGCCCATTTCGTCCACCGCAAAGACCAGGTGCTGCACCCGGCCGCCCGTCGGTTTCTGCTCATTCACCCAGGCGACCAGTTCGTCGGCGATGCTCTCGGCGGTGATCTTTGTATGCGAAAATGCGTCATCCAGTCCTGTGAGTGCTTCGTCCTCGGTGGGGAAACTCTTCGGATCCACTTCCGGCAACACCTTGGCCAGGCGACGGCGAACCGTTGCGAGATCATCGCGGCCGTGCTCGCTCCGCCAGGAGACATCAAAGCGCTTCTCGAAGGCTTGCTCCAGTTTCGGGAGCAGGCCGCGCCGGGCCAGGCGGTGCTCCAACTGCGCGATGACAAAGTTCTCCGAGAAACCAATGCTCCGATAAAACTCTCCGAGGAGAATCTCACCGACCGAGTTTGGATTGTTGAGACTTTGGCGGCTGCGGATTTCAAAGGCGACCGTCTTGATGACGGTGGTCCTTTTGATTTCAGCCAGCCGCAGCCGGATGTCGCGTCCTTTGGGCGAGTCGGAGAGGTGCTTTTCGAATGCGTCGATGCAGGTCTCGCCCGAACCATCCTCGAGGGTGTCGTTTTGCAGAAGGTAGCCGAGGACCTTCGCCACGTGGGATTTGCCGGAGCCAAAGAAGCCGGACAGCCAAATGCCCATCACGTCGCGCGGTCTGCCCCCGCGACGGAGGGTTTCGCTGACCTGGGTGAAGGTGTCCAGGATGCGCTTGAGTTCCTCCTCGATCTTGTCGGTGACAACGAACTCCCGAATTTCCGAGGCGAGCGCCGCGCGGTCATACACCTTCACGACACCCTCCACCTTGACGGCGATGTCGCGACGAATGAGGTCTTTGATTTTGGTGGCCATGACAAACGTCAGGTCTTGATGGTGATCTTCACCGCCAGGTAGTTGCCTCCGTCGGGGGTGTTCATGAAGTGGAGTTTGCCGCCGCGCTCCTCTCCCGGGAATGCAATGAACAACCGGCACCTAAGATCACGCAGATTCGCCATCACGTCCCCGAACTTGACGAGCGGGAAGAGCGACACCGTTGAAACCACGAAGAGATTCGTCCCAGCGAATTCTTGTGAAGCCTTTTGGAGCACCTTGCACAATCCCGATTCAACACGCTTGGACAGCCCTTGCCTCACGTGCCGATAGTCCCTGAACTCGTCCGCCTGGAGATCGTCCAATTCCTTCGCCTCGAAGCAGTCAAACAGGAAGTGGGTAAGGTCCAGGACCTCCCAGCAGATGCCGACGCTCTTCAGACCCGGCAGGCAACGATCGAAAATGAAGTCGCGGAAATCCAACTCCCACTCGGGCGGATAAATGAGCAGGATGGAATTGTCCGTCATCACGGCAGCCCGGTCAAAAGGCTGGCTCGCGGTCACCGTGATTGTTCTTAGTGCCTCTTCCATTATTGTTCAAACAGCTATTTCCACCACATCCGCTTGCATCCGAAACCGAAGGCCGCCGCATCGGTTCAGTTGCGCCAAAGCGTCGATGACTTCCTCTGGCCCGATGCCCAGCAGCTTGAATGCCTCGTGGCGGACAACTTGGAGCGGGGGGACACGCAACATCCGGAGTGCCGCCAGGAGCAGACGGACGGGACAGCCGTAGAGCGCTGGACGCACGGCAAGCTTCCGTGTCGTTCCTGTGGCCAAGCCGAAATCCCGCACGCTGGCCAGGTAGTGCTGGGCAACACGCGTCAGCGTGATCGGTGTCCACCGCGCTACTTCCGGGTGCGCGCCCTTGCCAAGCTGCCGGAGGAATGTCTCCAAATCGCCGATCCGAACTTCGCACGGCGCGCGCCGGAGTTGCGGGTAGAGCCACTCCATGCTGGTGAGCGCGACTGTCCGATCTTTCAGCGCGAACAGCATGTAAGCTGTCAGCGCACGTTCCTGGTCTGAACCACAACGCCCCCATTCGTGGTGAAACGTAGCGAAAAGAGGATGCTGCCCATCCAGCACGTAGCGGCCCTTGAGTTCTTTGAACACCTTCTTCCGCGTAGCGACCGAAACACGGGCCAGCACGTTCTCGTCAATAACCGCTCGCCGGTAGTCGGCGGTGGACAGAAGCTCAGGCCTCGCTTGTAGCAGAACCTGAAGGTCCGTATAGAGCGCAGACCGTGCCGACAGGCGCGCCAGACAGAGACCGTCTGGGTCCAGGCCCGCAATCACATTGTCGTGGGTGACCGCCATGCGCATTTGTAGTCCGCTTCCCCGCTGGCATCGGAGGCCAGTTGCGACACGGCCCCCGACCGCACCCATTCATCAACCTCTGTGGCCTGGAGCTTCCGCAACCACCCCAATTCGTGGGCAGCCATGTTGCGTCGCTCGATCCACTTGTAGACCGTGTCGGGTTTGATGCCCAAGTGTGCGGCGATTTCCTCAACAGAAAGCCAACGTGTTACACTGGCCCGGAGGTTAGTGCGACCGCACGGGCTGTCGAGTAAATCCAACTTGGGCCGCCCAAATGCCAATCAGTACCTCTCGGCACATCCAGCCGATCGCTTCGGTTACCGGCTGGCTGAGAGTGCATGTCTACTGTGCTCCGCGAGGGCGTCAAGCTCGGGTTGGCGCTGCCGTAGCGGGCATACGGACCGCTGTTCCCGTCAGAGTGTACTTCGTCTTTGGTCGCATTGCATCGCCCGTCTCCACCACCGGTTAACGGGCCCGCGTTGTGATCGTCGCTGTCGCGCGGATCGGGTGGCAGGGCGCAGGATGCGGTTTTCGAGCTCAAGGCCTGCCTGACATGGGCTCGGCGCATCCTGGCCCTGCGTTCCCCACCGACCCCATGGAGCCCCTACGGGGAAGAACACAATCCCACTGGCGTCGCTCACGCTGGCCGCCGGCGCAGGCCGGCTTTGCCGACCGTCCATTCCGCCTCCGGCGGTCAGCCGACCATCTCTACAGCCGGGGCGCGAGCGCGCGCCGGCGGTCGGTCCAAGTCGGATCAGGTTAGCATTCACAGGGAGTGGTACGGTCGGGGCCGGCCAGTTCTGACAGTTTCTTTCGCGCGAATCTCGGGTGCAGTAGGCGCGAAGCCTGGTCTGCGCGTCCGGTTGGCATTCGGCTTTGTTCATGCAAGACGCTGGGCGATAGCGAGCTGCATTCGATGGCGCTGGGTTCATTTGGTGCTCCGGGGCTAGCCTTGGCGGGAGGCGCGGCGGCGACGCAACAAGCTGAGGTGCCCGTGAGCGTTGCCCGCGTCCTGACGATCGAGACTGAGGAAGGCCCTGTGGATCAACCGGTCGCCGTGGACGAGCACGCTCCCGGTCAAGCCGGCGGCATGGTAACGGTGATCCTGGCCGTATCCCACGGACGGGACCACCTCCTCCCGCGACGACTCCAGCGATGCAATGAAAGCCCGCGCGACTTCGGGACCGTCGGCGACCGGTTTCGCCGGTTGCGCTTCCTCCAGCAAAGCGTCCAGGACGTAGCTTCGGACCAACTTCTCATGCAACCGGGCATAGACCTCCGGGCGCGAAACAATATCGAAGCCCGCCACTTGGCCGCTGATGATCACCAAGAGGCCGCCTTGTCCTTCCTGACGGGGAAAGGCCCGAAGACACTCGTTCAACCGGTCGGCCCGGGCCTTGAAGACATCATGCATTGCCGAGGTGGGCGACGAGAATCCTGCCTTGCAGTAGAGGGCCTGAATGCCATCCCAGACTTCAGCCTGGTCGGAGTGATGCACCTGGTCGTGCGCCAACGATTCGGACACCGATTGGCTCTTGCGGGACCTGATCTTCCGTTCGAGCACAGCGTCCGACATCGCGAACTTCTCTGAGGCATAGGGGTGGCATTCATAATGGGACCTCCGTCGAGCTCGCCTCCGGGACCGTGGCGCGGTGAGCGCGCTGGGGGCACTCAGCCTTGGTCAGATGCCAGCCGGCACAGAAGGGGCAGGGGTAGGCGCGAAGGGCCTCGGGTCGGCCGTGGCGGCCGCGGACTTTCTTGAAGCGATTGATGGCGCTGCGCGCGCCGCGCTTGTCGTAGCGGTTCTTCCGTTCGCACATTGTGATCCTGGTCTGCGTTTCAGCTCCGGCTTGGGCGAAACCGCCGGGTTGAACGGCTTCGATCGGATGCATGTCACTGATTTCGAGGGATGTATTCATGAGTTACAGGGTGGGTTTGCTGCGTCGCGTTGCATCCCCGGGCTGTTGTTGCCCTCGCCAAAGGGATCGCCGTTCATGGGATGTGCGGACTGCGTGTGTGGGGGGCAGGACGGTTGAGGGCACCGCGCGCGGTGCCAGGCACTTCGCTCCCTTAGGCCGAAACGGGTTCACTATTCGTAAACCATTGCGGTACAAGGGCAAGGTGCGAGACTCGGACTCGTTCGGCCCGGTCTTGGCGCTGTGCTGGTGGGCTCGTTGGGGCGGACAGCTATCATCTTCATGCCGGGTATACGGCCCAGCTTCGGCGAGTCTGACATCGAGTTGACGCAGGTTTGGGTCGGCGCTGGGTGTCTGCCTCGGGACCCCCGTGGCGCTGGCCGCACCCAAAGCATAGAAAAAAGCCTCGTTCGGGGTAGCGAACCAGACTGTGTTGCGTGCTGCGGGGCGTCATTCAAAGAAGTACCCAGCATTCCTGAGGGATAGATGTCCCGGGTTGCCGACGATGATGTGGTCGACGAACTCGATCCGGAGGATCTGCCCGGCCCGGATCAGTTCGCGGGTGACTTTGATGTCGCCTTCGGACGGTTGGGGCTCGCCGCTGGGATGGTTATGCGCCCCCAAGACGGCGGAGGCGGCCATCGCGATGGCTACCCTGTACACTTCCCTTGGATGGACGAGGATGCTGTCCATCGTGCCGATGGACACCAGATGGTGACCCTTGACGCGCCGTCGGGTGTTGAGCACCAGGACAACGAGACACTCGCAATCCGGGTTGAAATGCGGGTGGGTTTGGACATGGGTCCGCCAGTAGGCGACAGCGCGTTCGGGTGTGTCGCAGAGGTGCATGTCCTCGGGCATGAGGCACTCGCGCAGGGAAGTGACCTTCCATTCCTGGGGCTGCCGGCGCCGTCGGAGTCTGGGTGGTCTGAGGTTGAACGGATCGTTGTGGTTCATGATAAGTTTCCTTGGTGGTGAACCGGGCTGAGCCGGGTGGTTTGGGAGGGGGCGGATCTCGGCCGCAAGCGCGTTTGGCCTTCGGCTTGTGTCAGCGGCGGAATGGGCAAAAAGGGGCCTCCGCCGGGTGAGGGAGGAGGCCGTGAGGATCAGTAGTCCTCGGGAAGCAGGACGGTCGTCGCCGACCGGTCGGCTTCGGTCATGACGTAGAGAGGCGAGGCGGACCCTTTTTCGCCTCCTTTCGTTTCTTGCGGCTATCCGTCCGTCGATCCCGGCTGCAACAGAGAAGAGGGTGTACCGCGCCGTTTTGACCGTGCGCGCGGGAACGGGGTAAAATAATGGCCAATGGGGTTTCTCCATTGGCTTGACCAAAACTGGTTCGTCTTGCTGCAAAGCGCCGGCATCGTTGGCGGACTGGTTTTCACTGCGGTTTCGCTTCGGATCGATGCCAAAGTCCGGCGGGTTGGCAACCTGATCGCCATCACGCACGAGCACCGCGACATCTGGACGCAGCTCTACAAACGTCCGGACCTCGCGCGCGTCCTTGACCCGGCCGCCGACCTGACCAAGAACCCGGTCACGAGTGACGAACAACTGTTCGTCACCCTGCTGATCCTGCACCTGGCGAGCGTGCACGCTGCGCTCGAGAGCGGCATGCTGGTTCAGCTTCAAGGCCTCCGCAAAGACGTCGGGGCGTTCTTCCGCTTGCCCATTCCAGCCGCTGTCTGGAACGACCTGCGCTGGCTCCAGGACGACGACTTCGTTCGGTTTGTCCAGGCCTGCACAACGAACCGCTGACCTGCGGCGTGCGGGTGGACAACTCGGTCCAGTGTCAATTACCCGGGTAGAGTCTCGCTCCGCAGACGTCAGCGAATCGGCACAGGTTGTCGCCTGAACGCAGCACTTGTGGTCCGTCAAAGGGCTGCCTATGGTTAGGCCATGAGCTCGGTTGAATTACTCAAGCAGGTCAAGGCGTTGCCCGAGCGCGAACGGCAGAGGTTCTTGTTGTCCGTCCTGACACTAATGGATGAGACTGCGAGCCAATCGAACGGACGGAAGATGCGTGTCAAGTGGCCGGACGTCGAAGCGCGGGCCAAACGCATTTTCGGTAACCGGGTGCTGCCCAATCTGGTCCAGTTGGAGCGCTTGGAGACGTCGTTCTGAGCTTGGTGAACCACTACGCGGACAGCAGCTTCCTCGTCTCCCGCTACGTCACGGATGCGAACACCGGGCAGGCCAAGGCGTGGTTGTCGCGGACAGGAGTGCCGCTTGTATTCACGTCGTTACATCGGCTGGAGGTTCGAAATGCGTTGAAGCTGGGCGTTTTCCGGGGGGCTGTTCACATCCGCGGACGAGGCGGCGGCGTGGCGGAACTTGGAGAGCGACGTTCGCAGTGGTCGCTTGGTGAAGACCACGGTGCAATGGCCGGTGGCGTTTCGCCTCGCCACGCGCTTCAGTGAACGCCACTCCGCGGCCATCGGTGCACGGAGTCTCGACATTCTGCATGTGGCGGCTGCGCGAGCGGTGCGTGCCGTCGAGTTTGTGTCCTTCGACAGCCGCCAGCGAACACTGGCGGTTGCGGTCCGGCTAAGAGTGGCGCCGTAATGCTGCGATGCGCTTGATGAACAACACGGAAGCCATTCTGACACAGACGGTGGAGCAACTTGAGCGCATGAACGAAGCGCTGACGTCGCTGCGGCGGGAATCCCTGCGACTGAAGAGTGTAAATGAACCGCTCGTATTCACGCAGGGATTGGAATGGACTCATGGCGGGCGGCCTTCTCGATCATCGCTGCGGTTGTGTGACCTTGGGCGCGCAGCGCCTTCACGCCGGTCCGATACTGCCCCTGCCGCTGCTGCAGCAATTCGTAGGCACTCGCCCAGGCGGCCCAGTCCCGCACCCAGGTGTCCTCCGAGGGCTCGTCACCAGCGGCATACGCCTCGTAGAAGGTCTCGGACAGGACCCCGTACCTGCGTTCGTATCCACGCACTTCGTCCTCGAGCGCGTAGATGTCTTGCAGCAAATCGTCCAGTGTCATACGGCCAGAATAATGAGAAGACTGCAGTACTGCCAAGCGGACACGGAGGCAAGCCGCGAGGCAACGACCGGACGCTGGGACGCTGGACGCTGCACGCTATGGGGGCCATGAGCCGGTAGGGCGCGACCGCTGGGCGCGCCGGACGAAGACTGTCACCGTACCCGAGCGGCCGGCCCGGCGGTCCGGCCCTACCTGGAGGTTACCCCGGAAGTCGGTAGGGCGCGACCGCTGGGCGCGCCGGACGAAGACTGTCACCGTACCCGAGCGGCCGGCCCGGCGGTCCGGCCCTACCTGGAGGTTACCCCGAAAGTCGGTAGGGCGCGACCGCTGGGCGCGCCGGACGAAGACTGTCACCGTACCCGAGCGGCCGGCCCGGCGGTCCGGCCCTACCTGGAGGTTACCCCGAAAGCCGGTAGGGCGCGACCGCTGGGCGCGCCGGACGAAGACTGTCACCGTACCCGAGCGGCCGGCCCGGCGGTCCGGCCCTACCTGGAGGTTACCCCGAAAGTCGGTAGGGCGCGACCGCTGGGCGCGCCGAACGAGACAGGTCACCGTACCCGAGCGGCCGGCCCGGCGGTCCGGCCCTACCTGGAGGTTACCCCGAAAGTCGGTAGGGCGCGACCGCTGGGCGCGCCGAACGAGGCGGGTCACCGTACCCGAGCGGCCGGCCCGGCGGTCCGGCCCTACCTGGAGGTTACCCCGAAAGTCGGTAGGGCGCGACCGCTGGGCGCGCCGGACGACGACTGTCACCGGGGATTGCGCTCCACGGCGGCCTAGGGACAGGCCGCCCTACCTTTCATGCGACGTGGTGTCCGAGGATGGGATGGGCGATTCATGGAAAACAGTGTCCTGTGGTTTGGGGTTTGAGGTGTGCGAGCTGGGAAGTGCGTGAGCGGGTCGTGTGTTGGGAAACGGAGGCTGCAGCCGCGCAGGCTAAAGCCTGCGACTACAGCCTGCGGCTGCGGCAGACAGCCTGTGGCTGCGGCAGGTGAATGGCCATGGCCTGGGGAGGCCGGACGCTTTTTCCTCTGCGGCTTTGTGCTGATGGTGGTCGGCGGTGGTGCCGGGGACGCGTTCGTCGTGCGCAAAGGCCCGTCGTCGCGGAGGCGCACCCGTGGGAGACCATTAGCCCCCCCACGTGTTCGGGTTGAGGCGGGTAGCCGGTCGCCCGACTTCACGCTTTTTGGCAATCGGACAGACGGATAGTGCTGGCCGGTGCCCGATAGCCGGAGGAAATAGCGCGAAGTCGGGCGGCAGCCCGAACACGTGGGGGGAGCTAGTTACGGCTCAGTTGAGCCGCAGGCCGTTAGGCCGTGGGGCAGTCGCCCCTACAAATCATGTTTGTGGGGGTACTTGTGGGGGCATGAAAAGCGCCCCCTCATGTTGAGGGGGCGCGCGATGGGGGTCGGTTCAGTTCGAGCCATTGGCGGTTTGCTCGGCCAGACTCCAGAGGGCACGGTTGAGCGTGAGCTTGGAGTCGATGCCGCGCAGCGAGCGCATCGTACGCAACCTGCTGGCGCGGTCGCGTCGGTGGTCGGTGAGACCGCCGCAAATGAGGTGCTCGCCGACTCGATTGAACACGGTCCAAAGGTCGTTGGATTCGTCCTCGAGCCGGCGCGGTGCGAGCAGGGTCTCAGGCTGAATGGGCGCCTGGTTCGGCGCATCGTAGCGGAGCGCCAGTGCGCGTCCGGCGAAGGCGAGTGCTTCCCGCGAGTCGAGCGGGCGATTACGAAACCGGTCGATCTGGGCGCCGACCCGGGGAAGATACTCGAGGATGCGGTAGCTGCCCTGAACGACCTCGTCGGCCTTGAGGCAGGCATGGCGGAAGCGGATGGCTTCGAAGGAATCGCCGCCGGCGACCAGGCCGTTGGCGCAGAGTCGCCGGTAGATGCCGACCTCCAGAAGGTAGGCGCAACCGGCGTCGTGCGAGTTGGTCAACACCAGTTCCGCATTCCATTCGTCGAGCGTTTGCATTTGGTCGGCGCGCCGGAAGCGGATCAGGTGTTTCTGGAAACCGAACCGTGTCGCCGTGCGCACGCGTTGCTGTTCGACGTCGACGGGAAGCCAGTCTTTGGCGCGCAGTCCGGCAACGATTTCGGTCGTGGGAACGAACGTGTAGCGCGAGCTGAGGCCGGTCATCGGCCCGTTCGCGAAGATGCTGGGGGCGGCGGTTTTGAGTTGGTCGTCGCTGAGGGCGTCGGCCTTGAAGTTCGTAGTAGTGGCGGTGCTGAGGATCATGTTGCTCTCCATCTCGTGCCGCTGTCCGGGTTGGCCGGTGCCGCGGGTGTGGGTTGGGTGAAGTCGGACGCGGCGCGGCGTGGTTCTCCGACTCCAAACTGGCTCTGGCGAACGTCCATCCGTGGACGGCTGAGCGCTGAGGTATGGGTTCCGGAGGGCTGGGCCGGCGACCGCTGAGGAGCGGTGGGCAGGCTGTGAAGGTGCTTCGGGAATCTCAGGGCATCATATCATGAGCTAGGGCGGCAGGCCAGTGGGGGAAAAAGCGGCGCAAACGGCGTCGGTCGCGGGTGGCGGCGGGGAACCGAGCTGGGCAGCGACCAGGCGCTTGGTTGCGTGGGCGGGTTAGCGGCGGACCGGTTTGGCCGGGCGGCTTGATCGGGTGCGCCGGGGTGCGAGATGAATCACCGGCAACTCGTGGCGATCGAGTTCCTCCTGGAGGACGGCTCGGCAGCGGGCATCTCGGAGGATGGCCTGGAGCCACCGCAGGAAGAGCCTTTCGAGTTCTGTTGCGTTGGTTTTCATGATTGAAAATCCGGAAGACTGATTATTGTTAAACTGTATCTTCTTTCTATAGAGAGAAGTTAACCTGTTTACCTCCGGAGGTAAGCGAGCTTACTTCTTGAGGTAAACCTGTTTACCTCTGGGAGTACGCGATTGGGCACTGGCCGGCGGACTTGGAAATGGATCGTGTACACGTTGGTCTTGCCCTGGCCTCGGCGCTGCACCGTCACGAGCCCGGCGGTCTCGAGTTCGGCGATCAACTGGGTGACACGAGGGCGGGTCATGCCCATGTCGTGGGCCAGGCGGTCCTGCCCGGGGAAGCAGGAGTCGTTGTGCCAGGCATAGCTGAGGAACATGGCGTAGGCGACCTTGGCGCCAATGGACAACTCCGGGTCTTTCAGAATGAAGTTCGGCACCTGAGTAAAGCCGCCGCGGGACACGGGATCTGCGGTGTCCAGGTGGATATTCTGCTCCTTCATGATTTCCCCGACGGATTTCATATGTTATGATTGTATCACAAGTGACTGGTATCGAGCAAGATGTAGACGACTCCCCTACCGGTCATCCATTACCAGTAAACCCAATCACCATGAACGAAGACCATCAGAGTTCGAGCCCGGGCATTCCGCAGCATGCGGAAGCCCTCGGCATGCCTCGGAACGGTTCCGAACCCGTCGGAGGCCTTCCGAACGATGCCGCACGCTTCCGAAGCACTCCGAAACCTGCGGGATCGTTCCGTGACCTTCCGACCAACTCGGAACCGAAGCCGAACCACACATTGACCGTGCGGCAGGTGGCGCGGATGTTCGAAGCGGCGGGAGTGGCGCGGACGGAACGGAGCATCACGAACTGGTGCCAGCCGAACAAGACGGGCGTGGCGCGCCTGGACGCCTACTACGATCCCAACGAGCATCGGTACTTCATCACGCCGGAAAGCGTTGAGCTGGCGATCGAGGAAGAGAAGGCCAGGACAGCAAAACACGCCGGGGGCGGGACAGGTTTGGAACCGGGGCGTGAGGATGTGCAACCTAGGTCGGATTCCGGTGAGGCATTTGCTCCGGAAGAAAGGGCGGATTCAGCGGAACTGCGTCACGAGCTCAAGGATCTGAAGATCGCAAATCGCGCCAAAGACCAAATCATCGAAATGCTGAGACAAGAGCGCGAAGGCTTTGTCGAAAAGCTGATGAACTCCAGTCGCCGCGTGGGCGAACTCGAAACTCGACTTCGTCAGCTTTCAGCGCCGAGGCGGTCGGAGGTAGATGCTGGCGCCGACGGACCACTGGTACCGGAGGGAGCGCTGAGCTGAACCGCTCACACTGGGGTGAGGTGTCTTGCCAGCGAGTGGATGGGCGCATGCCCCGGAGGGGTCACCAGAACTGGTGACTGGCCGGGGGGAAGGGGGATCTGAGACGCTGGTTGCTGTCAGTGACGGGTGCAGAAGTGCGGTGGTCTGTTGAACCGTGTGTGATTCCGAGGCGCATGTCCGCAGCGCCGCACCGGCTGACAAGAGTTGTTCTCGAAGAAATGGCCGGGCTAAACCCCGGCCATTCTTTTTACCATCGGGTGAAGGACGGGAGCGCTTTCGCATGGGCACGGCGAGTGACCTGGCGAGGGGGGGACCGAGCTTGACGAATGCTGAATGAGGCCTGCGACCATTACCGCAGGGGTCTGGCTCGGCAGCGGGCTTGACGGTCTCATGGGCTGCGCGTATCCGTGCTCACCCAGGCAACCTGCTGCAGTCCTTCGCGGCGGCGTTGCCAGAAATGGACTCCGTCGTGATGCACGCGAGCGACCAGCGGAGCGTTTTTGTACGAGGCGGCCGCAGACGGAAGTGCGAGCAACCGAGCGGATTGACAGACGAGGAATGAGAAGGCTTGCAGAATCTCGATGCAAGGAGGTCAACGCAATGACCAGAGGGTCATTCTGAGCGTGAACTGGTGCCGACAATTGGCGGAGGGTAATCCAAGTCTGGACCTGCCTGGGAGAGGGGGAGGGCGTGGCAGGGCTGCCGGGCGGTCCGGTTTCGTGGCCGCCTTCGCGAAGTTGGTTGATGATGACGGCGTCTTGCGCCGCCACCCGTACAACGTCGCCAGCGACCGGATTCCTTCGCCTCTTGACCTGGGAAGCGACTTGAGGTGCGAAGCTGGCATCCGCTTCCTCGGCGCCGTGGCGCGGTTCGCTTCACGAGAGTTCCGACTGACCAGCATCTTGCTCCTGGAAAGAGTCGCCAGGGAAGCTTCATTAAAGACTGAGTGGCGAATCCAAGCGCTCGAGAGTCTGGCATCGGTAATGAGGCACGAAACGGACAGTCTGCTGCGAGTGGAGGCGATCAAGTCGTTCGAGGATGAGGCGACCGCCTCCCTCTGCGAAATCGGGCGCAACGTCGCGACTTGGTGGAGTAGACAGAAGTCTCTGGCTCGCAGCAAGACAGTGCTCCTCTCGGACGATGTGCCCTTGGTCCTCATGTGCCTGCGCGAGATCCTTCGCCGCGAAGGCTGGAGCAGGGTGCACATTTCCGAGAACCCCATCGAGACGATCAGGATCGCGGAGAAGGTCAATCCTGGCTTGATCGTCACTGACCTGATCAGTTTGGGGATGGACGGAGTTTCCATGGCCGAGGTTCTGAGACAGCGGCGCGGCACTCGTGACACGCCGATCCTGTTGCATACCGGTCAGTCATGCAGCTCGATTCAGGCGGCGCTGCGGAGTGGGCTCTTTCAGGGGGCGCTTCAGAAGCCTGCACTGCCGAGGGAACTGCTGGCGACCGTCGACACGGTGCTCGCCGGCGTGTGGCCAGGGCCGGTCGTCCGATGCCCTGGGCCGTTGGAGAGGTGGGCGGCGCCGGCCGCAAATGCAAGCTGACACGCGTCCGGGAAGCCACCATGGGGGGCCAGGTTCTTGGGCAGGGCTGGAGCACTTGCCCGACCGGTGAAGCCTGATGGGTCAATGAACCGTCCGAACGCGGTCCCCGGCAAGGAATTCGGGTGACATTATCTTCTCGTTCGACATCTACGACAGGGCAGACGAGGAGCTCACAGGGGACTCGTCGGGGTTCCGCCAGCGTTCGACCAGCAGGAAGACCAAGCACATCATTTTACGCGCTGGAGGCGAAGGCGATAGAAGGTGGCCGGGGAAATCCAGCCATCCGAGTACGGCGACGATGTTGAAAGGCTGGTCCAGTCGCCTCGGGACAGCCCCTCGGATCGTTCGAGGACCGCCAACGCGCCTTCGGGCGTCGCCCAGTGGAGCCAAACAGCCGAGGGATCTAGGGAAATCGAGAGCTTCAGTTCTTGCCGACGAGTAGGGTCCAACCCGTACCGGTACTCATCGATGTTCTTAATGCCATCGTTGTCAGGGTCAGCATTCTCGTCTTGCCCTGTATCACCAAAGTACCGCATCTCCCAGTCATCTGGCAGACCATCCCCATCGGCATCCCTAGGGACTGTCAACGCATACAGCATGGGTTCGCTCCAATCGCCCAGCAACGTGACGTCTAGGGCGCGCGCCCGGAACCAGAAGTTGGTCGCGCCGGTCGCGGCGTAAACGGCGCTGCCGTCCCAGGTCAACACGTGGTCGCTGCCTTCGGGCGGAGCCGGCACTTTGTTGGCCGTGCTATAGGGCGCGCCGTCCAGGAACGCGATGGCAGCGTCTCGCCAGTTCGTCGTCCCGGGCAACCGGTATTGCAGGAACGGCGTGCTGGCATTTCCTTCCGCGTCCCACAACCGGGTGCGGACGGGCACCAGGGTTCCCGCGACGCCGCGCTGGGGCAAGACGCTGGCGACGGGGGCGGTCTGCATCACGCGCGATTGCGGTGCGGCCAGAATCGCCTGTGGCGGCCAGAGGATGACGCTGCAGACGCTTTGATCGCCGGGATGCACCAGCAACCCCGCCAAGCTCTCACCGCCCGCTGCCATCCTGACTCCGGCCAAGGCGTGCCACGCTTTGCCAGCGTAGTCCTGTGAGAACATCCGCCGTTGCAGCGGGCTGGATGTGTCGGCGACCGCCCAGGAGTAAATCCCGCCGCCCGGTTCGCCCGTGAAGACGGTGTCCAGGCCTTGGTCCAAGAGGTCCACAGCGGCCACGGCGAAACTCTGAGCGAGAACGCCCGATCCCAGCGGAAGGTTGGTCCGGGTGGTCGCCAGCACCGTGTTATTGGAAATCTGGTACTCGGCAAAGACGAACGCGTCGGCCGCGTCAACCGAGCCTGACCCGTTCCGATCGTCAACGAAACAATGAAGAATCGCAGATTGGTTTGTCGCCCCTGGACGCGTCTGGCCGGTCTCCAACGGCAAGCTGCGCCAAACGAGGTTGCTCGTCGCGGGAGCCGCGGGAATCAGCCAGCGATTGGTGAATGTTTCGACCGGCGGCTTAACTTCGCCAATTCCGATTCTCTGACCCTCCCTTGGGACGATGTACCAAAGGTTTGAGCCCCGAAACTCCACGAATCCGGGAGCCACTATCGTGACAGGTGCAGTCGTCACATTCGGGTAAGCCCAGAGGACTTCCCTGCTCTGCGGGTCGATTTCGGTTCTGAAACCACCTCGATCATGCGAGGTCCAATAGGGAACGTAGCGCCAGCCCTCGTATTGCCAATGAAGGCCGATCCAGCCCTGGTCGTCAACCCACCCGGACCGGAGCTGGGAGACGAGCCAGTTGTTTTCTTCCGAGCTGTTGATGGTCACGAGACTGCCGTGGTAGTTCGTGAAGTAGTTTTGTGCCTCATCCCAAGTAGTTTGCCGTGGTGTGTTGAAGTGCCACTTGCCCGTGGCATCATTGGGGATCGCATTCGTTGGCAAAACGATGCCGTCTTTGGCCGCCTCGAAATCGCCGCCGATCACTTCGATGCCCCCGGCGTCGAGTAGCCTGATGCTGGCGTCACGAATTACCCTCGAAGGGATAGGTCCATGAGTCACGGCGCCTCGATGCGAACCATTGCTGCTGACCAGCGAGGCACTCCACGCGGCATTGGAAAACGCCAGACTCCAGAGCGTCCCGGCCATTCCATTGGTGGCGAAATTCACCAGCAAGTCGCCGGTTCGACGAACGCCGCCGACAAACGCGGGTTCATGAGTCGAGACCGCAATCAGGTTGGACTGCCAGATTGCGCCGTTACTGGTGAATTCCAGCACGCGCCCTGCGCCGTTTGCCTCGCGTAGCCCGACATAGATTCCCACGGTCGGCCGACCTGCCGGTTGCCCCACCGCGATAGACGTGACGCCAAACTGCCCCACATCCACCCGCTGCGTGGACCAGCTCGTGGGACCTTGGTTGAGCACCAGTAGGAAGTTGGTGCTCGCGCCCGGATTGCCGTCCGCGCCGAGAACGATTTCTTCCGCGCCAAGGCCGTCCAATTGCCCCACACCCACGACAAAGTTGCTCGGCGTGAAGGGCAACGTGAGTGA
>VHCO01000056.1 GCA_016871715.1 Verrucomicrobiota bacterium | reverse complement strand
AGGTGATGACCTCCAGGCCGCAGAAGGTGGCCAGGCGCCGGAGGAGCCTGACCAAGGTTTCTTTGCCGAGGTCATCGAGGAGGCGTTGGGCGCCGACGATGCGCGAGACGCAGTGGTAGACGGCGGGTCGCCCTTTGACTTTGATGCGGGCAATTCTCATAGGTTCATAGGCTAGAAGTTTAGATGGCTGGGAGGTTAGGGCGGAAACAGACTTGTTGTCAACAATTATATGTACGTCATACTGGTTGTAAGACGGGCTTTGCAGGAGCGGCGGGGTGGGGCGGGCCAAGGCCGGCGTCCGACTGGGGCCGGGGTCTGAGCCGGGGTTGGGGAGTCTGGGGAGCGACTTGCCCTGGGACTCGATCGTGGGGACTGAAGCGTGGTGGATGGGGCTTGTTGTCGCCTGGGCGTGGCGGCGGTTGGGCGTGGCGACGGGGTGAGGGTGGTCGTGCCGGTGGTGGGCGGTGAGGTGGAGGTTGAGGGCTGGCCAGGTGGCGGACAGGGTGCGAAGGTTGGGCGCGTGGAGACGACGGACTTAGACGCGTTGCTGGGCGGGGCCGAGCCGATCTTGGCTTTGGCGCCGATGCAGGACGTGACCGACCTCGCCTTTTGGCGGTTGCTGACCGGCTATGGCGGGGCGGACCTCTATGTCACGGAGTACTTCCGCGTCTACGCGACCTCGACGCTGGACCGGTCGATCATCGAGTCGGTCGTCCAGAATCCCACGGGGCGGCCGGTTGTGGCCCAACTGATCGGCAACGACATCCCCGCCCTGGTCCGCACGGCGCGCGAGTTGGAGGAGTACCCGATTGCGGGTGTGGACCTGAACCTGGGATGTCCGGCGCCGGTGGTGTACCGCAAGTGCGCCGGGGGCGGATTGCTGCGCGAGGCGGTGCGAATCGATGCCATACTGGGCGCGCTGCGCGGGGCGGTGCGGGGCAAGTTAACGGTCAAGACGCGACTGGGCTTCGATTCGCCGGCAGGCTTCGATCGGTTGCTGGAGGTCTTTTCCCGGCACGCGCTGGATTGGGTCACGGTGCATGCGCGGACGGTGCAGGATCTGTACCGCAGCGCGGTGCGCTACGACTGGATTGCGCGGGCGGTGGCGGCGCTGCCGTGTCCGGTGTTGGCGAATGGGAATGTGGTGTCGGCACGGCAAGGCCTCGAGGTGTTAGCGCACACGCGCGCACGGGGCCTGATGATCGGGCGGGGGGCGGTGCGCAACCCCTGGATCTTCCAGCAGTTGCGCCAAGCGCGGCGGGGCGAGCCGGTGTGGCTGCCTGGCGGCCGCGACGTGCTGGCCTATGTGCGAGCGCTCTACGAAAGCATGGGGCGCCCGGGCTTGTGCGAGCTGGGGCACGTCACGCGCGTGAAGAAAAGCATGAATTACGTGGGCGCTGGGGTCGAGCCCACGGGCCAGTTCCTGCACCGGATGCGCCGGGCGACGCGCGCGGAGGAGTTTTTCCGGATCTGTGCGGACTACCTGGATCATGACCAGCCGATGCCGCTGGAGCCATTCCCGTTGGCGCTGGCGCCGACCGATGTGCTGGCCGGGTCACACGCCTCGAGGCCGGTTTCGCCGGGTGCTCAAGCTTCGAGCACGGCGAGGGCGGTGGCGTAATGCTGGGTGTGGCTGAGGCTGAGGTGGAGGTGCCGACCGCCACACTGTTCGAGGAGGCGGAGCCCGGGGCCCGTGAGCCGGACGTACGGTTGGCCGGAGCCACGGCGGAGGACCTCGATGTCTTGCCAGCCGAGCGCATGGCCGATGCCGGTACCGAAGGCCTTCGAGACGGCTTCTTTGGCGGCGAAGCGCGCTGCCAAGTGGGGTGCCGGCGCCTTGAAGGCGAGGCAGTACGCGATTTCGGCGGGGCAAAGAATGCGTTTCAGGAAGCGTTCGCCGAACCGTTGATGGGCGGCCTGGATTCGGTCGACCTCGATGATGTCGATGCCGACGCCGAGGATCATGCGGCGGCGACGATCCCCCCCGCGTAGCTCTGCATGAGGGCGAGCATTTCCTTCACGGCGGCGGTCAGTCCCACCGTGAGGGCGCGGCTGACGATACTGTGGCCGATGTTCAACTCGACCAAATGCGGCACGCGGTGGAGGGCGGTCAGGTTTTGACAATTGAGGCCGTGGCCGGCGTTGACTTGGAGGCCGAGTTGGCGGGCTTGCTGGGCCGCGGCGATAAGGCGGGCCAGTTCGACGGCGCGTTGGGTGGGATCGTGGAATTGCTCGGCGAAGGCGCCGGTATGGAGTTCGACGAATTGGCTGCCGACCATGGCGGCGGCCTCGATTTGGGCCGGGTCAGGCGCGACGAAGAGGCTGACCTCGATGCCGGCGTCGTTGAGGCGCGCGCGAGTGAGGGCGAGTGCGGAGATGTCGGCCTGGACGTCGAGGCCGCCTTCGGTGGTGATTTCTTGGCGTCGCTCGGGCACCAGACAGACGATGTGGGGTCGGAGGCGGAGGGCGATATCGACGATCTCGGGGGCGTTGGCCATCTCGAGGTTGAGTCGGGTCTGGATGGTTTGGCGGAGGCGCCACACGTCGCGATCTTGGATATGGCGGCGGTCTTCACGCAGGTGCGCGGTGATGCCGTGTGCGCCGGCGGCCTCGCAGGCGAGGGCGGCGGCCACCGGATCCGGTTCGCCCGGTTCGCGACCGCGGTAGCGGGCCTCCCGGAGGGTGGCGACGTGGTCGATGTTGACGCCCAGTTTGAGCATGGCAGAGGGGCCTCAGGGGGCGGGAGGTTCGCGTCGGGAGAAGACCTTGCGGGGCGGGCTGGTGGCTGGGAAGGCGGGATCATCCAGCCAACGCGTCAGCCGCATCAACTCGTAGCCGGTGAGACCGATGGCGGCGGTGCGGGTGAGGGCGAGTTCGCGGGGCGAGAGCACGGTGAGTTCGGTGACGGCGTTGCCCAGGTAGCGGGTGGTGTTGGTGTCGGTGAGCCAGCGGACTGAGGCGCTGTTGGTGGGTGGGGGGAGATAGCCCGCGAGCATGGCGTAGTAGAGCATCAGGTTGCGCCAGTCCTCGACGCGGTTTTGGGTGATTTCCCAATCGTAGTAGAGCAGGTTAGTGCGGCCGAGCACCTGGGCGTAGAGCTCGGGCGGGGCCGTGGGTTTGCGGCTCACCGCCGGGAAGATGCCCGCCACTACGAAGTCGCGGTCCGGTTCCCCGGCCGGTTCGAGGTAGGGGATGACGATGGGGATGCCTTGCAGGGCGACTTGGGCGGTGTTGGTGGGGGTGGCGACTTTGGCGTACTCGAGCCAGGGCAGGTTGGCCTTGACCAAGTCCGGCAGGCGGGGGGCGAGTTGGCGGAGGGCGTTGGTCGGATCTGGCAACAACCAGGCCAAGTAAGTTTGGAAGGGCACCTGGGACTGGGCCCAGCCGAAGAGTTGATTGGGGACCGGGTTGAGGCCGGCGGCCTGGACGAGGGGTTGGCGGGCGAGCCAGGGCCGGAGTCCCTGTGCGGCGGTGAAACTGATGAGGGGTTCGCGAATCGTGTTGGTGGGGATGCGCCACGGTTCGAGTGTCCAGGTGAGGGGTTTCTCCCAGGCCAATCGGCCGTCGAGGCGCAGGTTGGCGGACCTGCCGGCGCCCGTGAGGGCCAAGCGCGGCCACGTCACTCCCTGGGGAAGACTCAATCGCGCCGTGAGTTGGGCCAGGTTCGCCCGCAACTGAAACCAATCTTCACCCAAGGCGGTGACTGGGCGGCCGGTGAGGCGAATGCGTTTGCCAGCCGCGACGACCGACTGGAGGCCGGGCGGTCCGAAACTGCACAGAGTCCACTCTCCTGCGCGGCCGAAGCGTGCGAGGGTATCGCCGGAGGCCCAGCTCGCTTCGACGACGTTTGGGGGATCGCCGTCGAGTGGGGCGGTGGGGGCGGCGCCGAAGGCGGCCATGAGTTGGATCCAGTTGGTGCGCCAGACCTCGGCCCGGGCGCGGTCCATCTGGACGCTGAGGATCCACTCGCGCGGTTGGTCGGGGTCGCCGCGGCATTCGATGTAGGTCTCCGCACGCAGGAGATCGTCGAGCAGGGGACGCAGGAGCAGGGCGGGCTCAGGGGTGGCGACGGCTAGGCGGTTGCTGAAGAAGCGCTGGGGGGCGCGGGCGAGTTTGTCGAGCGTGTGTTCGATGAGGGCGTGGGATGTTGGGGTGGCGAGCGCGGACCGGAGCAGGGCGGCGTTGGTGTCGCCGGCCAGGGCCAGGGTGCCGGCGAAGTGCCAACTGGCCAGGAGTTCGGGCAGCTTGGCCGAGGAAGGCGGAGCGGGTTCGGCGGCGGCGACGGCGGGTGTCATGCCGGAGTTCGCGCTTGCGCCGAGCAGGGCGGCGACCAGCAAGGAATGTCTCATAGCGGGTGCAGTGATTGCCAGAGATGGCCGATGAAGGCAAATCCAAACCCGTGGGCGTGTTTTTCTCTTGGAAGGCCCCAGGTTGGCTTTTACCTTGGGGGCATGGCGAAGAAACGCGGGAACGACAAGTGCGCCTGGTTGCTCGGGGTGGGCTTGGATTCGGACGGGCACAAACGGATCACGACCGGACCGAATTTCGCTCTGTTTGGGGGCACGCAACAGACGCACCTCGAGATGACCGAGAAGGCGATCAAGATCAACGAGAAGCTGACCGAGCGGGGCAAGCGGTTGGCGGAGGTCAGTCATGAGGAGTTTACCGAGATCGCTCATTCGGTGGGCTTGGCGCGTCATGAGCCTAAGGCAAACTAACGATCGCCCCAGCCCGCCGCATACTTGCCCGACCGGCTTGACGGTCCCGACCCTGGTCAATACGGTGGCGCGCATCCGAACGAACGCGACGATCTGAGTTCGTTGCGCAGTGGGGTGTGGCGCGGGGCGGTTGGGCGGGAACGCGCGGGCGGTTGGGGGTTCGGTTGAGGGTGAGGCGGCGCAGCAGAGCAAGCGAAGACACGGCGATGGCAGTGCACAACCACGAGTATTTGTTCCTGGCGATCTTCTTGGGGGCGGCTTTGGCGTTTTGCGTGACGCCGCTGGCCCTGGCGCGACTGTGGGCGGCGTGGGTGTCGCCGGCCAAGCCGGGTGTGGAGAAGCAGGCCTCGTACGAGTGCGGGGTGGCGGCGCGGGGCGACGCCTGGGTGCAGTTCCGGTCGGAGTACTACTTGTACGGCATTGTGTTTTTGGTGTTCGATGTCGAGGCGATCTTTCTGTTGCCGTTTGCGGTGGCCTTCATGGGGTTGTCGGTTGGGGCGGTGCTGGCGATGGCGATCTTTCTGCTCTTGTTGGTCGAGGGTTGGGTGTGGGCGTGGCGCAAGGGAATCCTGACCTGGCAATGAACGGCCCTGCCCTCGCCCATTCCGAGCTTGGACCGCGGCAGGCGGAGGGCCCGCCTGCGAGCAGGAAGTCTGGGATGGAGGAGGGCTTGCGTCGCGAGCTCGCCCAACAGGGCATCGTTACCACGACGTTGGCGGATCTCTATAATTGGGGCCGGCGCAACTCGCTTTGGCCGCTGAATTTCGGGTTAGCCTGCTGCGCCATCGAGATGATTGCGGCGTCGATGGCGCGTTTTGACATCTCGCGATTCGGGGCGGAGGTGTTTCGCCCGTCACCGCGGCAGGCGGACTTGATGATTGTGGCGGGGACGGTGACCAAGAAGATGGCGCCGCAGGTGGTGCGGTTATACAACCAGATGCCGGAGCCCAAGTATGTGATTGCGATGGGGGCCTGCGCCATATCCGGCGGTCCGTTCAAGCAGGGCTACAACGTCCTCAAAGGGATCGACCGCTACCTGCCGGTGGACGTGCACATCCCGGGTTGTCCGCCGCGGCCGGAAGCGCTGCTGCACGCCCTGATGGCGTTGCAGGAGAAGATCCGGGGTCAAGCCCTCACGGGGCCGGCGCGGCCGCGCCACCTGCAATCGGAGGCGCCGAGCGAGTTTCCGGTCCCGCAATTTGGCGCGCACGATCTCGAGCCGCCCCATCATCCGGAGCTGTGGCAGCCGCCGGCGGTGGTGGGGGGCGAGTCATGAGTGACCTGAGGCCGGCCATGGAGACGCTCGAACGAATCCGGACGCGCCTCGAGGCTGCGGTGGCGGGGGCAGAGCTCGAGGTGGTGGCGAACGGGGCGGTTGCGGCGCAGGGTTCGCTGCGGGTGGACGCGGCGCACGCGGTGGCGGTGGCGCGTTTTCTGCGGGACGATGCCCAGCTCCAACTGGACTATTGCTCGAACGTCACGGGGGTGGACTGGCTGGATCGGGTGGTGCGGACGACGGTCAGGACGCGGCGGGTGATCGACGGGCTCGAGCGCGAGCTCGAGCAGACCACCGAGCACACGGTGCCCGGCTACCTCGAGGCGGTGTACCACCTCTACTCGGTGGCCCTGCGGCATGGGCCGCTGGTCCTGCGGCAGCGCACCGCCGATCGCGCGGACGGGGCACGCGTGGCGTCGCTGACGCCGGTTTGGCGCAGCGCCGAGTTCCAAGAGCGCGAGGTTTACGATCTGTTTGGCGTGGTGTTCGAGGGCCACCCGGATTTGCGCCGAATCCTGATGTGGGACGAGTTCCGGGATCATCCGATGCGGAAGGACTACGTCGAGCCGGACGATTACGAGTACGAGCCGACGCCGCACGACGAGGTGTTGGCCAAGGCCCGGCGCCATTACGCGGGGGCGGGGGGGGATCGGGCATGAGGGCGCAGGCTGGCGACCTAGAGATGCGCGGGGCGTTCGCGGCCGAACCGCACGGGGGCGGAGGTCGCTCCGCGGGGAGCGATGCCGGCTGGGGGGCTGGGGCTGGGCACGAGTGGGTGCGGCCGGCTGAGCCGGTGGGTCGGCTCGAGGGGGAATGGCTCGAGGTCGCGATGGGGCCGCATCATCCCTCGACGCACGGCGTGTTTCGGATGAACGTGGCGTTGGAGGGGGAACGGATTCGGAAGCTGAAGCCGGTGTTCGGTTATTTGCATCGCAACCACGAGAAGATTGCGGAGGGGACGACGTACCTGGGTTCGATGCCGTACACGGATCGGCTGGATTACTTTTGCTCGCTGACCAACAACTGGGCGTATGCCCTGGCGGTGGAGACCTTGGCGGGGCTGGGTGTGCCGGAGCGGGCGGAATATTTGCGGGTGATCACCGGCGAGTTGACGCGTTTGCTGAACCACGCCTGTCTGGTGGGCTTTTTGTTGCACGACATGGGCACGATGGGCACGCCGCTGATGTACGCCTTCCGAGAGCGGGAGAAGATCTTGGATCTGTTCGAGGCGTTGACGGGCGCCCGGATGATGTGCAACTACCTGCGATTCGGCGGGTGCCGGGTGGATGTGCCGGCGGGTTGGCTGGCGGGGGCGCAGCGGGTGGTGGACGAGTTTCCGCGGTTCCTGGACGAGTTCGAGAATCTGCTGACCACAAACGAGATTGTGCTGGCGCGCTCGCAGGGTGTGGGGGTGTTGAGCGGGGCGTTGGCCGTCAATGCGGGGATAACGGGGCCGATGTTGCGTGCGAGCGGCGTCAATTACGACCTGCGCAAGGTGGACCGGTACGGCATTTATGACCGGTTCAACTTCCGCGTGCCGCTAGGTGAGCACGGCGACGTTTACGACCGGTACATGGTGCGCATCCTCGAGATGCGGGAGTCGGTCAAGATTCTGGCGCAGGCGTTGAAGGATCTTCCCCCCGGGCCGATTCTGGATCCGAAGTCGAAGCTGCGCGGGTTTCGGCCGCGGGCGGGCGAGGCCTATGGCCGGATCGAAGCGCCGAAGGGCGAGTTGGGGTTTTATCTCATCAGCGACGGTTCGGTGCGGCCGTACCGCTATCGGGTGCGTCCGCCGAGCTTGATCAATCTGACGGTGCTCGAGGAGCTGTGTTTGGGGCACACGGTGGCGGATGCGGTGATCGTTTTGGGATCGGTCGACATTGTGCTGGGGGAGGTGGACCGATGAAGCACACGCCGGGTTGGGGCCTGCTCAAGGGCCTGTTCGAGACGGCCCGCAATTTTGTGGGCAGCTATTACCAGCCGGGCCGGCTTACCACCATCGAGTATCCGGACGAGCGGCTGCCGGTGCAGGAGAATTTTCGGAACTTCCCCATGTTGATCTACGACGGGGCGGATCCGGAGCGGGGTTTGCGTTGTGTGGGCTGCAAGATCTGCGAGAAGGAGTGCCCGCCGCAGTGCATCTACATTGTCCTGGAACGGGATCGCAGCGGCAAGGTCCAGAAGCGGCCACGGCTTTTCGACATTGACGTTTCGGTGTGCATGAGCTGCCAAATCTGTGTCGAGGTCTGCCCGTTCGACGCCATCAAGATGAACACCGAGTACGAGTTGAGCACGGGAGATCGTTTTGGCGCGTTGCTCTTGCGCAAGGCCGAGTTGGCGAAGCCCAACGAGTACTACCGCCGGCTGCACCCGACGGAAGCGGCGGAGGTGGATGCGCGTTTGGCGGCGGCGGCCCAGGCCAAAGCGGCGGCCCAGGCCAAGGAGCAAGCGAAGTTGACGGCGAAGCCGGCGAAGCCGGCGTGGTCGACCCAGCCCTGAGCGAGCGGCGAGACCATGATGGAGACGCTGGACCAACTGTTCGTGCTGTTGAAGCGCTGGGTGGTGGGCGAGTTTCCCGCCGCCTGGCGACTGTGGCTTTCGCCGTTGATCGATGCGGGGGCGATCATCGGGGTCTTTGCGGGGTTGTTCGCCGTGACGACCCTGCTCGAGCGCAAGGGGTTGGGCCGCCTGCAGAATCGGATGGGGCCCAATCGGGTGGGTCCGTTCGGGGTGCTGCAACCGTTGGCCGACGGCCTGAAGATGTTGACCAAGGAAGACATCGTGCCGCGCGCGGCGGATCGGGTGGTGCATTTTTTGGCGCCGATCGCGATGGTGACGCCGATCTTGCTGGCGTATGCGGTGTTGCCGTTTGGGCGGAATCTGGTGGCGGTGGATTTTGACGCTGGGCTGTTGTTTTTCTTTGCGGTGGGTGCCGGGACGGAGTTGGCGGTGTTCATGGCCGGTTGGTCGAGTCGGAACAAGTACTCGTTATTGGGGGCGATGCGGGGGATCGCGCAGATGATCAGCTACGAGGTGCCGCTGGTGTTGTCGGCGGTGGCGGTGGTGCTGGTGGCGGGGTCGTTGTCATTGCCGAGCATCGTGGACAGTCAAGCGGGCTATCACTGGGGCTGGTTGGCGCGCTGGCATGTCTTTACGCCCTGGGGTTTGGCGGGGTTCATCCTGTTCCTGATCGCCGCCACCGCCGAGTCGAACCGGTCCCCGTTCGACCTGCCGGAAGGCGAGTCGGAGATCATTGCGGGTCACTTGATCGAGTACTCGGGGTTCAAGTACGCCTTGTTTTTCTTGGGTGAATACCTCGGTTTGTTCGCCGTGAGCGCGTTGGGGATCACGTTATTTTTGGGCGGTTGGCAGGCGCCGGTCCCGTTCTTGGCCTGGGTGCCCTCGTACCTGTGGTTTGGGGCCAAGCTCCTGGGGTGCATCGCGCTGTTCATTTGGCTGCGCGGCACCATGCCCCGGCTGCGCACCGACCAACTCATGAACTTTGCCTGGAAGTTCATGTTGCCTTTGGTCTTGGTCAACCTGGTGGTTGCGGCGCTCTGGCACGGGACCGCGGCTTGGGGTTTCTTCGGCGCCGGCGCGACGCGCTGGCTGCTTGGCGGGGCGGTGCTCTGGCTGACCTATAGCGCCTTAAGCCACGCGCTCTTCACCGCGCCCGGGCGCGGGCCGCGCACGTATCGGTACGCGGACTGAGCTTATGGAAACGGCCTTTTACGTCCTGGCGGCGGTCACGGTGGCGGGGGCCGTGGCGGCGATGGCCCTGCCGCGGTTGGTGCACTGCACGTTGTGCTTGGCGGTGGCGTTTGTGGGTTTGGCAGGCCATTTCCTGCTGTTGGGGGCTGAGTTTGTCAGTTTCGCGCAGGTGCTCGTCTATGTGGGGGCGGTGGCGATCTTGGTGGTGTTTGCGATGCTGCTGACACGCAGTGCGGACGCGCCGCCCGCCTGGGTCGTAAGCCGGCCGGGCTTGTTGGGAGTGGGGGTCGCGGTGTTGGTGTTTGGATGCTTGGCGGCCACGGTGGCCGGCAGCGGCTTGGCCGGGCGCGAGGCGCCGCCGGCGCCGGAAGTGACGGTGAAGGCGCTGGGGGAGCGATTGATGGCCGAGTACGTGGTGCCGCTCGAGGTGGTGGGTTTGCTGCTGACGGCGGCCCTGATCGGCGCGGTGATCCTCGCGCTCGAGGACCGGGCGAAGGGAGGGACCTAAGCATGCCGCCGCTGCACGCGTATCTGTTATTGTCCGCCGCGCTCTTTGCGATCGGCTTGGCGGGGGCGTTGACGCGGCGCCATGCGATCTTGGTGTTGGTGGGGATCGAGCTGATGCTCAACGCGGCGAACCTGAACTTCATCGCCTTCTGGCGGTATGGCGCCCGGCCGGAGGCATTGACGGGGGTGTTGTTCGCCATGTTTTCGATTGGGATCGCGGCGGCGGAAGCGGCGGTGGGTTTGGCGCTGATCATCGCGGTGTATCGGCACTTCCGAACCACGACTGTGAACGACGTGAACGAACTGCGGGGCTAAGCCGACGAATCGTGTTTCTGAGAACCGGCAAGAATCGGCATCTGGTCAGCGCGGTGCTCGAGCGCCACTTCGGCTCGGGCGCGGCGCGGAGCCTGATGACCTCGAGCCGGACGTTCCCGGTCACATCGCGGGTCGATCTCCAGGTGGCTTTGGATCGGCTGTTTGCCGAGCGCTATCAAGCCCGGCTGGTGGGGGTCCATCCGCAGTACAGCCACGAGACCTTGACGATCGCCCACTTATTGGCGCCGGGGCATTACCCCGTGGTGGTTGCGCCGCTGCAGCATGACGAGATCGACGTAGGCGAGACGGCGCCGGCCCGCTGCCTCCGGCACGGCATGTGGCTCTCGAGCTGGGGAGGGCGGGCCTTCGCCGTGCTCGTCACGCCGGCTGAGCGATTTGGCCACTGCGACGGAGTGCACGTCGAGATCGCGGTCCTGCCCGGCGAAGCCGGGCTGGAGCTTTCACGGGAGTTCCTCGATCGGATCGAGCAGCTCATGCATCAGACCGGTTCTTACCGTGGCAAGGTCATTTCGCTCGAGGCCACGCCCAACTTCTCGGGCAAGGCGGGGTTCGTGCGCGTGCACAAGCGCCGCGCCGTCACGCGGGAGGAGGTGATTTTGCCGGGGCAGACTCTCGAGTTGCTCGAGCGCAACATTCACGAGTTCATGCGCCAGCGCGAGCAGCTTCAGCGGCTCGGCTTGGCGGTCAAGAAAGGGATCCTGTTTTACGGCCCCCCCGGCACGGGCAAGACGCACACCATTCATTACTTGGCCGGCCACCTGCGCGATCACACGACCTTGCTGATCACGGCGGAGCAGGTGGGGCTCTTAGACCAGTACTTCCAACTGGCGCGTTTCCTGCAGCCGGCGATGGTCATCCTCGAGGACGTGGACTTGATCGCGCGCGAGCGCAAGCAGATGCGCAGCGCGTGCGAAGAGAGCCTGCTGAACAAATTGCTCAACGAGATGGACGGCCTGCGGGAAGATGCGATGCTCCTGTTCATTTTGACCACCAATCGACCCGACCAGATCGAGACCGCGCTCACGGCGCGGCCGGGGCGGATCGATCAAGCCATCGAGTTTCCCCTGCCGGACGAGGCGGGCCGGCGCAAGCTGGCGCGGCTTTACGCCCGTGCGATGCCTGTGCCGGAAGCGGTGGTGGACACGATTGTTCGCAAGACCAAGGGCGCCAGCGCCGCATTCATCAAGGAGCTCATGCGCCGCTCGGCCCAGTTCCTCCTGCAGAGTGGTTCCACGAGCGATTTACAGCTCGAGCACGTGGAAGCGGCGCTCGATGAAATGCTCTTCCGCGGCGGTAGCCTTAATGTGAAACTGCTGGGAGGAGCGATGGAATTATGCGCGGCGTAGTGGCTTACCTTTGGCTGATCCCGCTCCTGCCGCTGTTGGCGGCGGGGGCGATCGCCGTGCTGCGACAGCCGCAACGCGCGTTGGCGGCGCGGTTGGCGATCGGCTCGCTGGGGGGCAGCCTGGGGGTGTCCCTGATCGCTTTCTTCAGCACGCTCGGTGCGGCCGGCCCAGGCGAGGCTGAGCGAGTTTACTTGAACTTCCCCTGGTTCGAGCTGGGCGGCGCGACGGTGCGGTTGGGCTGGGTGCTGGATCCGCTGGCGGCGGCGATGGCAGTGATGGTGTCGTTGGTGAGCCTGTTGATCTTCATCTACAGCGTCGGGTACATGGCGCACGACGAGAACTTTACCCGGTTCTTCGGGTTTCTGGCCCTGTTCGCCGCGGCCATGCTGGGTTTGGTGATCGCCAACAGTCTGTTGCTCCTGTTCATCTGTTGGGAGTTGGTGGGGCTGGCGTCGTATTTGCTCATCGGGTTCTGGTACCATAAACCGAGCGCTGCCGCCGCCGCCAAGAAGGCGTTCATCACGACGCGCGTTGGGGATTTGGGTTTCCTGCTGGGCCTGGTCTGGCTTTATGCCGAGACGGGCACGCTCTTGTGTTACGACGGCGGCAACGGTTGCCTGGAGCAGTCCGCCTTGGCCGGGCTCGTGACGCAAACGACGGTGGCCGGCCTGGGCGTCTCGACCGCCATTGGACTGTTGATCTTCTGCGGGGCGGTGGGCAAGTCGGGTCAGGTGCCGCTGCATGTGTGGTTGCCCGACGCGATGGAAGGTCCGACGCCGGTCAGCGCGTTGATCCACGCCGCGACGATGGTGGCAGCGGGGGTGTTTTTGGTGGCGCGGGTGTATCCGCTGATGGATGCGGACGCGGCGAACCTGCCGGGGCTCTCGACGGCGCTGGCGGTGGTGGCGTGGGTGGGGGTGGTGACGGCCGTGTTCGCCGCGTGCATCGCCGTCGCCCAAACGGACATCAAACGCATCCTTGCTTATTCGACGGTGTCGCAATTGGGCTTCATGATGTTGGGTTTGGGGGTGGGAGGTGTGGCGGTGGGGATGTTCCATTTGCTGACGCACGCCTGCTTCAAAGCGCTGTTGTTCCTCGGGGCCGGATCGGTCATCCACGGCGTCCATGATGAACAGGACATTCGGCGGATGGGCGGCTTGCGCCGGCCGATGCCCATCACCTTTGCCACCTATGCGGTGGGCATGATGGCCTTGGCCGGTGTGCCGGTCTTCTTCTCCGGGTTTTGGAGCAAGGACGAAATCCTGCACGCCGCGCATGGTTGGACGGTGTCGCAGGCGCCGTTCTACCTGGGCCTGCTCGGGGCCTTGTTAACCGCGTTCTATATGACCCGGCAGGTTTGCTATGTGTTCTTTGGCCCGAACCGGGGTGGGCAGGCGGCGGCAACCGGGGTTCACGCGGCCGCGGATGCGCCCCGGGCGACGGACTCGACAGCGACAAACCATGGTCGTTCCCCGCACGAAAGCCCGCCCGTGATGACTTGGCCGCTGTTGGTTCTGGCTGGCTTGGCCGTGGCGGTGGGTTTTGTGGGGACGCCGGCTTGGCCGTGGCTGCCGGCGTACCTCGAGGGGCAGGGCGCCACGTTCGCGTGGGGCAAGCTTTTCGCCTGGGGCACGCTGGGGACGATGTTGTTGTCCACGGTGGTGGCGGGTGTGGGGATCGGTGTGGGTTGGTGGTTGTACGGGCGTCGGCCGATCGAGCGAGCGGCGGACCCGGACGCGCTCGAGCGTTGGCGGCCGGAGGTGTTTGGCCTGCTGCGGGCGAAGTTTCACGTGGACGAGTTCTACGAAGCGACGTTCATTCGGTGGCATGGGCGTTGGGCGGCGGGGTGTGCTTGGGTGGATCGCTGGGTCTGGGGCGGGATGGTGTTGGGGGTGGGGTTGGTGGCTCAGGGGTTGGCCTGGCTGAGCCGGTGGTTTGACGAGTACGTGGTGAACCTGGGGTTCGACGCGGCCTGTGAACGGTTGACGCAGGGCGGCGGTTGGACGGCGCGGCTGCAGGATGGGCAGACGCAGAATTACCTCAAGGTGTTGGGGGTGGCCTTAGCGGTGTTGCTACTGTTGCTGACCTGGGGAGGCAGTTCATGAACGGGTTCCCCTGGATCACGGTGTTGACCTTGACTCCGCTGGTGGGGGGGATGGTCGTGCTCGGCTTGGGCGAGCGGCGGCAACGTTGGGCGCGGCCGGTGGCGTTGGGCGCGAGCCTGACGGCGCTCCTGGTGGCGGGCGTGATGTGGTCGACCTTCGACCCCGGAACGGCCGCGGTGCAGTGGGTCGAGCGTTACCCGTGGGTGCCGACCTTGGCGGTCGAGTATTTCGTTGGGGTGGACGGCTTGGGGCTCCTGATGGTGGCCTTGACGGCATTGATCGTGCCGATGGCGCTGCTGGCCTCGGGCCAGGTGCGCGAGCGTGTGCCGCTGTACTTTGCGCTGCTGCTGTTCTTGCAGGCGGGCCTCTTCGGCACGTTCACCGCCCTGAACTTCTTTCACTGGTTTCTCTTCTGGGAATTAAGTCTGGTGCCGGCCTTTTTCCTGATCAAGTTCTGGGGCGGGCCGCAGCGGGGCTCGGCCGCGACCCAGTTCTTCATCTACACCATGGTCGGCAGCGTGGCGATGCTCCTGTCGTTCCTCGCCCTGTTCCTGGCCACCGGCAAGTTCGATTTCCTCGAGTGGGCGGAACTGAGGCGAGCCGGCGATTGGGGCGCCGCGTTGAGCGCGCGGTTGGGGTGGTCTTCGCTTTCGCCGGAGGCGCTCAGCGGGCTGGTGTTTCTGGGGGTGTTTCTCGGATTAGCGGTGAAGGTGCCGGTGATGCCGCTGCACACGTGGTTGCCGGCCACGTATGCGGAGGCGCCCACGCCGGTGACGATGGTGTTGACCGGGCTGATGTCCAAGATGGGCGTCTACGGGTTTTTGCGGCTGTTGGTGCCGTTGTTTCCCGAGCAACTGCGGTGCTGGCTCATCCCGCTGCTCTGGCTGGCCGTGCTCACCATTGTCGCCTCGGCGGCCGCGGCGTTCGCCCAGCGCGATCTGAAGCGGATGTTGGCTTATTCGTCGATCAACCACCTCGGCTATTGTCTGCTGGGCATCTTCGCCGCGTTACGCTTGAGCGAAGGGGTTTTGCGCCCCGAGCTCGAGCGGGCCGCCGCGCTCAACGGCGTCTACCTGCAAATGTTCAATCACGGTCTGACGGCGGCGACGCTCTTCTGCTGTTTGGGCTTCCTCGAGCAACGGGCCGGCGGGTTGCGCGGGCTCGAGGACTTCGGCGGACTGCGGAAGGTGGCGCCGGTCTTTTGCGGGCTGATGGGGATCGCGGTGTTTGCCTCGCTGGGTTTGCCGGGGCTCAACGGGTTTGTGGGCGAGTTTCTCGTGTTCAAAGGGGCGTTTGCGCTGGTGCCCTGGGCGACGGCTTTGGCGGCGTTGGGCCTGCTGATTACGGCGGTGTTTTTGTTGACGCTGCTGCAAAAGGTGTTTCATGGCCCGCTGAATCCGAAGTGGGCGCGTCTGCCCGACCTCGATGCCGCCGAACGGTTGCTGCTTCTGCCGGCGGTGGCGTTGATGTTCGCCTTGGGGATCAACCCGCAGTTGGTCATCCGGATGACCAACGAGACTGTGCTAGGGCTCATCCGACAGCTCGAGCCATGAGTCATCGAGATGGACGACAATCGGGCGGTAGGGCGCGCAGTCCACTGCGCGCCGCGAGTCATTGTGGACGTGGAAGGTCGCGGCGCGCAGTGGACTGCGCGCCCTACCTGCGAACGGTCGTCTATCTCGACGTCTCATCCCTAGTGAGGTTGTCGTCCTGCTAATGCTGGCCTGGACCATCTATCTATCGTTCCTGGGCGCGGGCGCGTTGACGCTTTTGCCCAAGGAGAATGCGCGCGCGGCGCGTTGGGTGGCGCTGGCGGTGGCGGGGGCGGGGGCCGTGGTTGCGCTGGTAGGGGCGGCGGCGTATCCGGCGGGGTCGGGCCTGGTCACGGTGGTCCGGCAGAGTTGGGTGCCGGCGTTGGGCATCGAGTATTACCTGGCGGTGGACGGGATCAGTCTGACGTTGGTGGTGTTGACCGGGTTAGCGGCGGTGAGCGGCATTTTGTTTTCGTGGAACGTGGACCAGCGGCCCAAGGAGTTCTTTGCCTTCTACCTGACGCTCATCGGGGGCGTGTACGGCGTGTTCTTGAGCTTCGATTTGTTCCTGTTGTTCGTGTTTTACGAGATTGCGATTATCCCGAAGTACTTCCTGATCGCCATCTGGGGCTCGACGCGCAAGGAGTATGGCGCCATGAAGCTGGCCCTGTACTCGTTCGTCGGGAGCGCCCTGGTACTCATCGGCGTGGTGGCGGCCTTCATCGTCGCCCGGACCCACACAGGGGTGGCCAGTTTCGATCTCGAGGCCCTGGCTGCGGTGCCATTCCCGGTCCAGTTCCAATGTTGGGCCTTTCCGTTGGTCTTCATCGGGTTCGCCATCCTGGCCGGTTTATGGCCGTTCCACACCTGGGCGCCCACGGGCCATGTGGCGGCGCCGACGGCGGCCTCGATGTTGCTGGCTGGGGTGGTGATGAAGCTGGGGGCTTATGGGGCGCTGCGGGTGGCGATGGTGCTGTTCCCGGCCGGTTTACACTTTTGGCAGCGCGAGGTGGCCTTGTTGGCCGTGATCGGGATTGTGTACGGCGCGCTGGTGGCGTTGGTGCAGAAGGACTTCAAGTTCGTCATCGGTTACTCGAGCGTCAGTCACATGGGCTTCGTCTTGTTGGGCCTGGCGACGCTGAACGAGATCGGCGTCAGCGGCGCGGTCTTGCAGATGTTTTCGCACGGCATCATTGCCGGCCTGCTGTTCGGCGTGGTGGGCCGCATGGTCTACGACCGCACCCACACCCGCGAGTTGAGCCAGCTCGAGCTGATGAACTTGAGCCGAGGGCTTCCTTTTGCCGCCGTGACGTTCGTCGTGGCGGGTGTGGCGTCGATGGGCTTGCCCGGATTCAGCGGGTTTGTGGCGGAGCTGCAAGTCTTGATTGGCGCGTGGGGCGCTTTCCCCGGGTTTGCGCTGGGGGCAGGTTTGGGGATTCTGCTCGGGGTCGCTTACCTGTTGCGCACGTTGCAGCGGGCGTTCTTTGCCGACGCACCGGTTTCGAGCCGGCTGCCGAAGGCCGCGCCGGCCGAGTTCGAGCCGATCTCGATGCCGGAGCGGATCGGTGCCGTGTTGCTGGTGGGCGCCACGCTGGCGGTCGGTCTTTATCCGCGCCTGTTACTGGACCTGATCGTGCCGAGCGTGGTGCCTTTGGTGCAGGGACTCCAGAAAGGAGCGTTATGAAACGCCGAGCGCAGACCGGGGTTGAGGACGGGTTAGGCAACGCCACATGAGCACCGTGGACTATCTGGAACTGCTGAAGCTGGCGGCACCCGAGACCATCGTGGTGGCGGCGGCGGTGGCGGTGTTGTTTGTGGATTTGGTCATCATGCGGGACGAGCCGATGCGCCATCGCCTGCTGATTGGGGGCGCGGTGACGGGGCTCGGCTGCCTAGTCGCGTTGTTGTGGCTGGCGAAGGTGCCGGTGCACGCTGCGGTCTTGGGCGGGGTCTTGGTGGTCGATCCGCTGACGCAATGGGTGAAGGGGATTGTGCTCGTGCTGACCTTATGCACGGCCGCTCTTTCCCTGCACGCCAAGTTCACCGAGCACGTAGGCGAGTATTTCACCCTCGTGCTCCTGGCCACCTGCGGCATGATGTTCTTGGTCAGTTCGGACGATCTCTTGACGATCTTCGTGTCGCTCGAGTTGACCAGTTTGTGCCTCTACATCCTCACCGCGTTCAGCAAGCGCGACCGGTCCTCGGCCGAAGCGGGGCTCAAGTACTTCCTCTTTGGCGGGATGGCGGCGGCTTTCACGCTGTACGGTTTGAGCCTGGTCTATGGGTTGGCGGGCACGACGAACCTGCGTGCGGCGGCCGCGGCCCTGGCGGGTCAGGGCCTGACGCCCCTGTTGGCGGTGGCGCTGATCATGGTCGTCATCGGGTTCGGGTTCAAGGTTGCGGCGGTACCCTTTCATTTGTGGGCGCCGGACGCGTACCAGGGCGCTCCGACGCCGGCGGCTGCGCTGATCGCCTCCGGCTCGAAGGTGGCGAGCTTTTTCGTGTTGGCGAAGGTCCTGATGCTCGGTTTTGCGGGTGTGGAAGGGAGCGGGGCGTGGCGGCAGTTCAGTGCGGGTTGGGCGCCGCTGTTGGCGACGTTGGCGGTGGTGTCGATGCTCTTAGGCAACCTGGCGGCTCTGGCGCAGCGGCGGGTCAAGCGGTTGCTGGCTTACTCGGCGATTGCCCATGCCGGTTACTTGTTGCTGGGCCTGTTGGCGCTGGCGAATTCGGATGGGCGCCCAGAGGCGTTGGCGGCCCTGGTCTATTACCTGGCCACTTATGGCTTGACCACCGTTGGGGCATTCGGGGTCCTGGGCGTCTTGGAACGGGTGAACGGGAGCGATCGCCTCGAGGACTTCATCGGCCTGAGCCGGCGCGCGCCGGGCTTGGCGCTGTGCTTGGTTGTGTTCCTGCTTTCTTTGGCTGGGATTCCGCCGCTGGCCGGGTTCTTCGGCAAGTTCTACGTGTTCACCGCGGTGGTGGGGGCGGAACCGGCGCGGCTGGGTCTGCTGTGGTTGGTGGCCTTGGCGATCGCGCTCAGTGCTGTGTCCCTGTACTACTACCTCCAGGTGCTGAAGCGCGCCTATGTGGTTGCGCCGGTCGCTGGGGCGGATCGGATCGTGCTGACGTGGGAGGACCGGTTGGCGGTGGGAGGGTTGGCTTTGGCGGTGGTCTTGCTCGGGGTCTTCCCGTCGCTGCTCTTGTCGCCGCTCGGCGCGGCCATTCAGGTGGCGGGGTATTGACGGCGGGTGGTGCCTCCCGCTCGCAGGCGCTCGAACCCGGGCGCCAGTGGGCGAAGGTGGGCGGCCTGCGCCCATAGACGGGCGGGTGGGTCCTACATACATGTCGCCCCTACGTACTGATGAGAGGTCAGGATAGACGACACATTCCAGGTAGCAGGGCGCGCAGTCCTCTGCGCGCCGTAAACCACTGTGGACACAGGAAGCCGCGGCGCGCAGAGGACTGCGCGCCCTACCGCCGAGTTGTAGTCCATCTCAGTGACTCAGCGGTATAGCTTCCGGCCGCGAAGGTACTCGGCCGAACACGCCAATCTCCCATCTCCCCGCGATGGTCCTCGTAGTCGTAGACCAGGCACTCATGACTTGGGCGCGAGTCAGGTCGAGGAGAGAACCGTAAGTCAGTGCGCCCGGTTGGGTGCACAAAAAAGAGACCAGGAAGACGGCCTTCCCGGTCTTGTCCGGTCTTGTCCAACGCAGCCCGACGGCGTGACCGCCGGGCTGGCGAGTTCGGTGGCTACCTAACGCTCCGGAAGAAACCCATGGTGCCCGGGTTAGAGATGGTATATGGGCTTTGGGCTCCGGCCACATCCGTGTACGGCCCAGTCACCTGGGTGGCGGACTGGAGTGTGCCGGTGAATTGAAGGGTGAGCGTCGCACCTGTTTTGGAGATGGCAATCGTCGGCGGGCCCAATTCCGTGACCAGGCGCACGACATCGCTGGCCATGCTTCTACCAGGAACGCTCGCGACCACGCGGAACCTCGCCTGGAAATCCGCCGCTACGGGGTAGAGGCTGAAGGAAGGTCCGGTGCTGCTCGGAGGAGCGATGTCCACAAAGCCAGCACCATCATCGCGCTGCCACTGATAATGCACGCGCAAGGGAGTGCTCCGCAGGGACGCTTCCGCCTTGGAGCGGAATGTCGAGGCTTTGGTCGGCGGGGCAGGCACGAGCTGCAAGCGCTTGATCACCCAGTTGGGAACGGTCCCGGTCGTGCACTCGTCCCAGCCGGCTACGAATTGCACGGCGATCTTGTCGTTCTGGTTGAAGGTGCCGAGAACGGCCGTGCTGGTGATGAAGGTGCCGGCGGCGTAACCGGGCGATTGACCGTTGAAGCCCGGCTGGCCATCCAGGATGCCGTGGCCGATGAGGAGGCCAGCGGCGTAACCGTTGGCGGAGAAGTTCTCGGGGGGAACAGCCGTGAACGGGCCGCGGTTGACGCTGATGCGCACCTGACCGCCGTCATAGAGGTCGCCTTCGAAGGCGTAGCGGTGGTCGAAGGAGAGCGTGAGTTGGCCAGTTTGGGGCATGAGGTAGGCGGGGCTGGTCAAGAGCGAGTAGTTCGGGTCGCCACAGGCGTCGTTACCGGTGCTCGCCACCCATTGGCCGTTGGCTGCGTCGTACGCCCACGGGCCGGGCGGCTCCGGATCGCTGTTCTCGACCATGTAGCCGCCGTCGCCCTCGGCGAAATCCTCGGTCCCGCCGAACGGCAGAACTCGGAGTTGATCCGTCGGCTGTTGCACAAACCTCAGCTCGACCGCCGGGTCCACGAGGCCGGACAGGTACTGGCCCGGCAGATACGGCAGTTCGTTCGCCGGGGTGAAGTCGGAGGTCTTCCGCCAGGCGACCATCAGGTAGTCGCCGCCGCCAGCTTCCTTGAGCAACGCGAGCACGCCATAGCGCTGGCCGGCCTGGAGCCGGATCGGAGCTGTGGTCGTGGGGTAGGTGACGCCATCGTCGTTGGCTACCCAAGGTTCCTGGAAGGCGTCGCAACAGTCGGTCTCCTGGGCGATCGGCGTGGCCGTCGCCGGGTCCGGAATCGCTTCCGTGGTGCTCAGGTACAACCGGGCGGCGTCGTCCGCGCGAAGGAAGAAGTCGTAGTCCGCGGTTTCGGTTGGCGTGATCCAGCCCGTGATCCGGGCCAGGTAGTTTTCGTGGGCGTCAGTCGGGAAGGCGCTGCGGGTGTTGAACTCGCGGAAGATGAAGGTGAGGGTCGTAGGCTCTTGGGCCTTGACCCGGGGATCCTGCAACGCCGCGGTGATGGCCGCGTCGTTCGCTCCGCTGAGGTTGTCGTAATGCTCGAATAGCAATACGCCCTGCGCGAGGCCCCAAGCCGTGAACGTAGCGGTGCTGCCAGCGGCCACCGGGTTGCCCGGCAAAGACTGATCTTTCACACCGCTGACGGTCAGAGTGTAGGTCGCCCCTGGCGTCTGAGGGGAAGTCACCAGGTCCACGAGGTGGTCGCCCGGCGTGCCGGCGGGCGAGGCAAGGGTCGCCGAGGTGACGGTCACCCCGCCGGAGAGTTGATAGTTCGAGGCAGTCTGGGCGGAGACCGGGTCCAACGACTCGGAGAACACGACGCGGACACCGGTGAACGAGCGTTTGCCCGCAGCGGACTCGAGCGACGGCGGCGTCGTGTCCACCTGCACGCTCAGGGTCACACTCTGGCTCGTGACCGAGCCGTAGGGGCTGCTGACGACCACGTCGTAGACGCCCGCGTCGGCGCATTGCTCGCGGATGCGCCGGGGCAGGTTGCCGTGTTGATCCCAGCCGCGATGGTAGAGTTGGATGAACCGAACGCCGCGTTCGGCCATGCGGCGGGCCAGGAGGCAATGGTAGGCGAAGGAACCGGGCTTCTTGACCTCGGGTCCGTAGAGGGCCAGGACCGCCTCGGGCTCGCGGGACAGATCCACTAGCTCCGGCACCGAGGTCTGCATGCGGAAGCTCATCTCGTATTGGGCGATGCGGGTTTGGATTTCCGGATCGCCCACCAGATCCAACTGCCGGGCGTTGAGCTCCGCCAACCGATCCAGCAGCCGCCGCCGGCCAGCCGCACTCACGCCGGGCGGATTCGACAAGTACAAGACCGGATCGGCCCCGCCGCGGAACTGGACGCCTTGATGTTCGGAGGGGAGGAAGCCCGAACTCCAGAGCCGGGTGTAGAGGGGTTGATCGCTTTCCTTGCCGCTCGAGATCATGACGATGAACCCAGGCAGGTTCTCGTTCGCGCTGCCCAGGCCGTAATCGAGCCAAGCGCCGAAGCAAGGCCGGCCCGGCTGCTGAAAGCCCGTTTGAATGAACGTGATCGCGGGATCGTGGTTGATCGCCTCGGTGTGGACGGTCTTGACGATGCACAGGTCGTCGGCGATCGACGCCATGTGCGGGATCAACTCGCTCGCCCAAGCGCCACCCTGGCCGTGCTGGGCGAACTTGAAGATCGGTCGGACTACCGGAAAGGATTGCTGACCCGAGGTCATCGTTGTGATCCGCTGCCCCATGCGAATCGAGTCCGGCAACTCGCTGTGGTGCAACGACTCGAGCCGAGGCTTGTGGTCCCACAACTCGAGCTGGGACGGTCCCCCCGCCATGAAGAGGTAAATCACGCGCTTCGCCTTGGGCGCGACGTGCGGCAGGCCCGGTAAACCTGACTTGCGCCCGGCCTCGGCGGAACTCGCGCGCACCGCCGGATTCAGCAGCGAGGCGAGTGCGGCGGTGCCAATGCCAGTGGCCAGGCGCCCGAAGAAGTGTCGGCGCGTTAGTCCGAGCTGGTATTCAAGAAGTGGATGCATGATGCACGGGGACAGGTCTTCCGGTGGCTGCGGCCGGGTTTCCGCTCGAACCGCAAACGTCAGCCCGTGGCGGGCGAGGCTGCGCCTTCGGGTTCATCCTTTGGTCAAGGTCTCGTCCAGGTTCAAGAGTAGGCTCGCCAGCGTCGTCCAGGCGGCCCATCGAGCCGGGTCCAGCGACGTCGGCGGCCGGTACCCGCCAACCCCCAGCAGTTGTTCGGCGGCGCCTGGATCCGCTTGGTACTCGGCGAGCTGTTGTTCGAGGAACGCCTGCAAGATCTCCAAGTCCGCCGCGGCCGGGTGCCGGCCGGTGGCCAGGCGGAAGCCATAGGCCAAGCGATCGGCGCTGGCCAGGCCGCCGTCGACGAGCATGCGCCGCGCCAACGCACGCGCCGCCTCGACGTACTGCGGGTCGTTGAGCAAGGTCAACGCCTGGAGCGGCGTGTTGGTGCGGGGGCGGCGGGCCACGCAGAACTCGCGCGTGGGGGCGTCGAACAGGAGCATGTTGGGGGGCGGGCTCTGGCGCTTCCAATGGGTGTAGAGGCTGCGACGGTAGGTGGCTTCGCCGGTATCGGGCACGTACTTCTGCGAGTTGTTGAACGAGACCGCCTCCCAAAGTCCTGGCGGCTCGAACGGTTTGACGCTGGGGCCGCCGCGCCGCTCGACCAACAAGCCGCCGATCGATAAGGCGCTGTCCCGCAGCACCTCTGCGTCGGGGCGGAAGCGCGGTCCCCGGGCCAACGACCGGTTCTCCGGATCGCGCGCGTACTGTTCGGGTGTGGAGTGCGATCGCTGGCGGTAAGTGGCCGAGGTGACGATCAGGCGGAGCATATGCTTGACGTCCCAGCCGCTGGCGACGAATTCCGTGGCGAGCCAATCGAGCAACTCGGGATGGGAGGGGGGCTCGCCTTGGACTCCGAAATCCTCGGCCGTCTTGACCAGGCCCACGCCGAAGCATTGTTGCCAGAACCGGTTCATCGCCACGCGCGCTGTCAGCGGATGCGCCGGATCGACCAGCCACTGCGCCAGCCCCAGCCGGTTGGTGGGCGCCCCCGCCGGCAGCGGCAGCAGAAAGGCCGGCATACTGGGCGAGACCTTCTCCCCAGGTTGATCGTATTCGCCCCGGGCCAGCAGGAACGTGTCGCGCGGTTGCGCCCGCTCTTTGGCGATCAGGGTCGTGGGGATGGCGGCCTCGAGCGCGGTACGTTCCTCCTGCCACATGGCGCGCTGGTCCCCGAGCTCGCGAAAAGCGGGCGAGACGGCGCGCCGGTACGAGTCGCGAATGGCGACGCGCCAAGCCTCCGGCGGCACAGGCGTAGTCGAGAGCATGGCCGCCAGGTCCGCGGTGAGCTGGTCCGGATCGCCCGCCTGCGCCTGGAAGGCGAAGTGTTTGGCGCCTTGGTGATTGACCACCTTGACCAAGATGGCGTTTTCGCCCGGCTGCAGATCCACCCGCACGCGGGTCGAGAGACTGGCGTTGGGGTCAAGTTCCGCGCGTTCGAGGAGCAGGTTCCCGTTGACCCAAAGCTTGAACAGGTCGTCGGCACGCAGGCTCAGCTCGACGGGCGTGGCGACCGGCGACTGGACTTTCCGATAGAGGTAGAAGGCGCCGTGAACACCGTGCAGGTCGTGCACGAGCAGATGAGTCTTGCCGTCCGTCAAATCCGCCCGTTCGGCCCAGCGCACCTCGCCGCGTACGCCCGCATAGGTTTGCTTCAAGTCGACCGCCTGCTCGGGCCCGTATGCGTGCGCGAAACCCGCCTCCAAGCCCGCCGTGGGTAGCGGGCCAAGCACCTGCCAAGGCTGGTAGCTGGGTGGCTCGAGGGCCTGTAGCAGCGCCTCCCCTAGCGCCAGGGAAAGGCGGAAGCGGCCCAGGGCACGGTGGGCGGGCGAGGACTCGAACCGTAGCCGCACGTCGAGTTCCGCCCCTTCCGGGATGGCCACCGGCTCGGCCAACAGGAACAGCGCCGTACACGGTTTGGGCGTGGGATCGCCGCCGGCCAACCAGCCGGTCTCCGCCTTGCCATCTAGGGCGCGCTCGGGGCTGTGCTCGCCCTCGACCGTGTCCGCCAAGGCCCGCGCGAAGCGCAAACGCACGGGTGGGTTGGTCCCGCCGCAAGGGGCCCGCAGTTCAGCCTCGATCTCCGAGAGCTGGAACTTGCCATCCGCAGCGCGCGCGGCGCCGGCCTTGGGCAGGGCCGGGTCCGGCAACGCCATGAGCCTTAGGCCGCCCAACCGCCCGGCCTCGAGCCGGTAGGTGAGGCGATAAGCGTCGGTGGGGGGCAACTCGCCGCTGACCAAGATCGAGGCGTCGTCCAGGGGGCGCAGAAGGACGTTGGTGTGGGTGAGGGAGTCTGCCCGGACGAGGGTGGCGGCGCGCCAACTGGTGCGGAGGCGGTCATGATGCCGCTGCATCCAATCGGGTTGGGTCCGATCCAGGTCGGCGTCCGGGCCGTCGAGCTTATCCTGGGCGACCCGCAGGCGCTCCGTGAGCCAGGCCAGGCGTTCGGACTGGTCGCGACTGGGCAACTTGAGGAACGGGTCCGGGTTCGGCTTGTTCCCGTCCATGACCGGCTCGTCCAGGTTATTGAAGAAGGCCAGCAGGCCGTAGTACTCTGGTTGGGTGATGGGGTCGTATTTGTGGGTGTGGCAACGCGCGCAGACCAGCGTCAGGCCCAGCCACGCGGTGGCCGTGGTCTCGACGCGGTCGAAGGCGTACTTGGCCGCATACTCGGCCTCGATGGCGCCACCCTCGCCGGTGCTCATGTTGCAGCGGAGGTAGCCGGTGGCGATGCGTTGCGCGGTGGTCGGCTCCGGCAGCAGATCGCCCGCCAGTTGCTCGAGGGTAAACTGGTCGAAGGACTGGTTGGTGTTGAACGCGTTCACCACCCAATCGCGATAAGCCCAAATGTCGCGTTGCGCGTCGATGTGGTAACCGTGCGAGTCCGCGTAGCGCGCGGCGTCCAGCCAAAAACGCGCTTGGTGTTCGCCGTAGCGTGGCGAGGCCAACAGCCGGTCCACGAGGGCTCCGTAAGCCGCCGGACTCCCGTCCGCCAGCAGGGTGTCCATCTCCTCGATCAAGGGCGGCAGACCCGTCAAATCCAGACTCGCCCGGCGCGCCAACGTCGCCGCATCGGCCTCAGGCGACGGTTCTTGGCCCGCCCGCGCCAACTGGGCGTGGACGAAGTGGTCGATCGGGTTGCGGGCCCAGCCTGCAGGCTCCAGCTCGGGCACCGCGGGCCGCTCCGGCCGGCGATAGGCCCAATGCTCTGGCCAGTCGGCGCCCTCGGCGATCCAGCGGCGCAGCTTGTCGCGCTGGCCCGCCTCGAGCCGCTTCCCCGTCGCCGGCGGCGGCATCAGATCGTCCGTGTCCTCGGTCGTGATGCGCGCGACTAACAGACTCCGCTCCGGTTCGCCGGGCACAACCGCAGCCTCGCCCGAGCGCCGCGGCTCGAGCGCCGCCGCACGCACGTCCAGTCGCAGCTTGGCCTTGCGCGCGTTTTCATCGGGGCCATGGCAGGTGAAGCAGTTGTCGGACAAGAGCGGCCGTATCTCCCGGTTAAAGTCCACGCGCTGCGCCGAAGCTTGCGCCGCCTGCACGACCCCAACCACACTTAGCAGGATCCAAGCAGTCCCAGCCCAGGCCCGGACCCAGCCGCGACCGTCCCGCCTCAGCGTTCGTGGGGCGACCCCCTGCCGAGGCGACGCGGCGAGCGGGGGACACCGCGGCGCGCCGGTTAACGCCGGCGGGGCAGGCGGTGTTGGTGTCGGGGAACCCATCGGGCTCATGTTTCTTTTGCTACTCTACAGCATTAGGCAACAGGGCAAAGGGGTTTTTGAGGTCGGTTTTCCTGTTGCGCGTCCCCCGCGGCTTTCGCCATGCTCGCGGCCGTTGGCAGCGCACAGCGGCGGGCCACTGCGCCGGATCGGATGGGGATGGGGAGCCTCGCTTGCGAGGGCGGCAGGTGGGGGTTGGTTCGGCCCGGGTTAAGGCCTTGCGGACATTGTGGGCTGGCGCTGTCTGGAGCTAAGTCACCATGCGCACTCTGGTTCTGGGAATCGACAGTGGGACCCAATCCACGAAGGTCCTCGTGTTGGACGTCGGCAAACGCAAGGTCGTTGCTTCGGCAGCGGCGGCGTACGGCCTGATCGAAGGGCTCCCGCCTGGGGCCAAGGAACAGCATCCGCACACTTGGCGGGATGCGACGGTCCAGGCGGCCCGGCGCGCCCTGAAGTCGGCCCAGGCCCGGCCGTCCGAGGTCAAGGCCATTGGGGTGAGCGGACAGCAGCACGGCTTTGTGCCGCTGGATGCGAAGGGCGAGGTGATTCGCCCGGCTAAACTCTGGTGCGACACGGCCACAGCAGCCGAGTGCGAGGAGATCACCGCAGCCCTCGGGGGGGCCAAGGCGACGGTGCGCGCGCTGGGGAACGCGGTGTTGCCGGGGTTCACGGCTTCGAAGATCCTGTGGCTCAAGAAACACGAGCCGAAGAACTTTGCCCGGCTGGCGACGGTCCTGCTGCCGCATGACTATCTGAACTGGTGGCTGACCGGCCGCGCCGTCATGGAATACGGGGACGCCAGCGGTACGGCCCTGCTGGATGTGCGTCGGCGGCAGTGGTGTGCGGGGGCGTTGGCGGCCATCGACGCCGACTTGGCCAGCAAGCTCCCGCCCCTGCAGTCCAGCGACCAACCGGTGGGAACGCTCGAAAGGGCGGCGGCTCAGGCGCTGGGTTTGCCGGTCGACGTGCTGGTGAGCGCGGGCGGTGGGGACAATATGATGGGGGCGATCGGCACCGGCAACACGCGCCAAGGAATTGTCACCGCCAGCTTCGGCACCAGCGGCACCATCTACGCCTGCGCCGAAAAACCGGTCGTGGACCCTCAAGGCGAGATCGCCGCCTTTTGCGACTCGACCAATCGCTGGTTGCCGCTGTTGTGCACCATGAACGTGACCGTGGCTACGGAGATGGTCCGCCGCGATTTCGACATGGACTTCGCTCAGTTCGACCGGGCGGCCGCCCAGGCGGCCGCGGGCTCGGACGGCCTGATTCTGCTGCCGTACCTCGAGGGTGAACGCACCCCCAATGTGCCGGCCGGGACCGGGGTCTTCTTCGGAGTCAGCCCGCGCACCTTCACCGCCAGCCACTTCGCGCGCGCGGCGCTCGAAGGGGTCACGCTGGGCATGAACTACGGCCTGCGACGCTTGGCGGAGTTGGGCGTGCGCGCGACGCAGATTCGCGCAACAGGTGGCGGCGCCAACTCGAAGTTCTGGCGGCAGTTGATGGCGGACATCTTCGACGCCGAGGTCGTGACCCTCAAGGTCAGCGAGGGCGCCGCTTACGGCGCCGCGCTCCAGGCGCTGTGGTGTTGGCGCAACCATCAAGGCGAGCAGGTGCGGATCGAGGAAATCACCGACCACTACGTGACGTTGAATCGGGCGCAGACGACCGAGCCCGACGCGGCGCGTGTGCCCGTCTACCAGGCGGTCCAAGCCCTGCAGGATGGCCTGTCCCAAGCCTTGCGCAGCCTCTTCATCAAGCACCGCACCTTCCTCACCGGTTAACCCGCTTTCTCCACGCCATCGTTCGGTCTGCCGCCGCACTTTGACTGGATTTTGGCCGAGGCAAACCGCATCTTTAGCCCATGAAGTTCATTCTCACGACGCACAACGTGACCTTAACCAAGGCCATCGAGGACCATATCCTCACCCGGATTTGGAAGCTCGAGCACTTGGATCGTTGGGCCGTCGATGCCCGAGTGAGCCTCGAACACGACCACACCAAGGTGCCCGAGCGGGCCTTCAAGTGTGGGATCCGACTCGGCGTGCGGGGCCCGGACCTTTTCGCTGAAGATGTCGAGGCAGACCTCTACGCCGCAATCGATGTCGTCTTTAAGAAGATCGAACAGCAAATCCGCAAGCGTCACAACAAGCGCAAGGCCGTCAAACACTCTCAGGCGGTCAAGCTGAAGGAGGCCTTGCAGGCCAAGCAGGAAACCGACGTCTGACCGGCACTCGCCCCATCGCCCTCCGCGCCCGCCTGGTCCTCCCGGCGTCCGGCCCGCCCATCGAGGACGGAGGCCTGGTCCTGGCTGAGGGCAAAATCCAAGCGGTGGGCCGCTGGGGCGACGTGGTGTCCACCACCGGCGCCGTGACCCACGACCTCGGTGAGGTGGTGCTGCTCCCCGGCTTGGTTAACGCGCACTGCCATCTGGATTACACCGGCCTCGCCGGTCAACTGCCCCCCACCGCCTCCTTCACCGATTGGGTCAAGTCCATCACCGCACTCAAGGAGGATTGGAGCCTGGACGGCTTCCGCGCGTCGTGGCGTGCCGGCGCGCAAATGCTCTTGCGCCACGGAACCACGACCGTCGCCGACGTCGAGGCGGTGCCAGACCTATTGCCCGCCGCGTGGGACACCACGCCCCTGCGCCTCTATTCCTTCCTCGAACTTACCGGCGTGAAAAGCCGCCGCGCGCCCGACCTCCTGCTCGCCGAGGCGGTCGCCCGGCGCGAAACCCTCGCGCTCGCCCACCACCGCGCCGCAGTGGGGTTGTCCCCGCACGCGCCCTACTCGACCATCCCGGAGTCGTTGCGCCAGTGCGCCGCCCTTGCTCGCCGCCACCAGCTCCGGCTCACCACGCACGTGGCTGAGTCGGCCGAAGAGTATGACATGTTCCGCCACGCGCGCGGGCCCATGCACGCTTGGCTGGCCCGCAACGAGCGTCCCATGACCGATTGCGGCGGCGTCTCGCCGGTCCAACACCTCGAGCGCACCGGCCTCCTCGGGCCGATGCTGCTGGCCGTCCATGTCAATTATCTGGATCCGGGCGATGCCGAACTGCTCGCCCAACGCCAGGTCGCAGTCGTCCATTGTCCCCGCAGCCATGCCTACTTCGGCCATCGCCCCTTCCCCCTGCACAGCCTCCACAAAGCCGGAGTCCGCCTCTGCCTCGGCACCGACAGCCTGGCCACCGTTATCAAGCCCCGCGAGGAACCGTTGGAGCTGGACTTGTTCGCTGAAGTGCGCGCCCTGGCGGCCGAGTTCCCCAACCTGGCCCCCGCGCAGATATTCGACATGGTCACCGTCAATGGCGCGCATGCCCTCGGTTGGCAGGGCAGGGTAGGGACGCTGCGGCCCGGCGCTGAAGCGGATGCGATCGCATTGCCCTACGCCGGCAGGATCGAGGCGGTCCTCGAGGCCGTCGTCCACCACCGCGGTCCGGTGCTCGCCTCGCTCATCGGCGGGCAGTGGGCGCTGCCGCCGTCCGGCCAAGTCTTCCCGCTCGACTGCCCCATGGACCGCTCGGCCCCCCGGACTTGAAGCGGACCAGGGTTGACAAAGTGACCCCAGCCAGTTCACCATGGCCCTCCGTAACCGGGGTTGTGGCGCGTTCGTCTATCGGTTCAGGACGCGGCCCTCTCAAGGCCGAAAGATGGGTTCGATTCCCATACGCGCTACCAATGAGCCATGCGCCCGTTTCAGATCATCTTTAATCCCATCAGCGCCGCCGAGTTGGCGCGCATGCCTAAGGAACTCCAACTCGAGATCCTCGGCCAGTTCCGCGGTCTGCCCCAAGAGGTCATCGGGACCGACCTCGAGCGCTTCGGCAAACTCAAGCGCGCCGGGAAGATCCTCCACCGCTTCCGGCTCGGGGATTACCGCGTCTATTTCGAGCGGCACGACCTGGGCGTGGTCGTGCATCGCATCCTCGGGCGCAACTCGCTCAAGGACTTCCAGTTCCGCTCGAACCTGACGCTGGCCGAGGACGAGGCGCTTCAGGACAATCCGAAGTTCTGGGAGTTGATTGAAGCCGCCACTCCCCCTGCGCCCGGGCGGACCTAGCCCCAGTGCCCCCGTGACCCAGGCGCCTCGCCCGGCCGCCGCCGGCTCAGCTCGCCTGGGCGCCCCGCAGGGGGCTCAGGCCGGGTCTTCGCCCAACTCCACGTTCCAGTAGGCAATGTCCAGGAAATGCTTCCAACTATCGTGGTAGGGCAGGGCGAAGCTGACCTGGACAAACGGGCGCCACTTGGGCCGCTTGGGCTTACGGATCAGGCTCATGCCGGCCTCTTGAGGCATGCGATTGGCCTTGCGCGTATTGCAGGCAATGCACGAGCAGACAATGTTCTCCCACGTGGTCGGCCCCCCGCGGTCGCGCGGCACCACGTGATCGAGGTTGAGGTCTTTGCGGTCGAACACGCGGCCGCAGTATTGGCAGGTGTTCTTGTCCCGCTCGAAAATATTGTGCCGGGTAAACTTGACTTCCTTCTTCGGCAGCCGATCGAACATGAGCAGCAGAATCACCCGCGGAATCCGGATCTTGAACGAGACCGTGGAGATCGACTCGGGATGCGGTTCCTGCTGGGACAAGTCTCGCCACTCGTTGAAGGTGTACGTCTGGTAGGAGCCGTCCCCGTCGCTGAACACAACCTGGGCGTGGCCCTCGAACAAGAGCGTCAGCGCCCGGCGTACCGTGCAAACGTTGACGGCCTGCCAGAGGCGATTCAGCACGAGCACATGTTGGGTCAGAAACGAGCTCATATCGGCCGCCCAAGGTGGGGGGCACGATAGCATGGCGCCCAAAAAGCTGTCAACGACCGCCACGCGCCAAACCGATTGCCAAGACCTGCACTTAGGCTTTACCATGGCACCATGAAGTCCATCGCCGTCCTCGGTCTTGGTCTGGGCCTGCTGGTGCTGGCGCTGCTGCCCCAGGGCGCCCGCGCCCAGGGACCGGATGACCAGTTCATCAGCATCTATAACCTCATCCAACAGGCCGACGTCCTCTTCGACAACGGCCAAGCCCAGGGCGCCCGCGAGAAGTATGCCGAGGCCCGGAAAGCCCTCGAACGGCTCGCCACCGATTACCCGCGCTGGAACGAGAAAATCGTCCGCTACCGCATGGATTACCTTACCGAGCGCCTCCGCGCCACCGGCGCCTTCGTCCCCGCCCCAACCGCCCCGCCCACCGTCCTACCACCGTCGCGACCCGTCCCCGCACTGACGCCTACGCCCGACGCGCGGGACGCTCAGATCAACACCCTCACCGAAGAACTGCGTCGCCTGGCCGCCGAGCGCGATACCCTGCAGGCCAAGCTGCGAGAAGCCCTCTCCGTCCAACCGGCCGGTGTCGACCCCGCTGAACTCGCCCGCGCCGAGGCCCAAATCCGCCAACTGCAACAGGACCGCACCCGGCTCGAGGCCGAGTTGGCCCGACAGACCGAGGCAGCCACCAAGGCCCCGGACCCGGCGACCCTCGAGACCGTGCAGTCGTCCTTAACCGCCGCCCGCCAAGAACTCGAACGCCAAACCCAGACTGTCGCGAGCCTGACCCAGGAAAAACGTGACCTCGAACAACGTCTGAATGCAGCCCTCGCCCTCGCGACACCGCCGGCCCCCGCAACGCCGCCTACCGTCGCCCCGGCCGTGACTCCACCAGCCGTCGCTCCACCAGCACCGGCCCCCGCCGAGGATAAGTCGCGCCTCCGCCAACTCGAGCGGGAGCGTGACGACCTCGACAAGCAAGTGCGCCGCTTGACCCAGGAACTGGCCGAACGTCCGGCCCGGAAAGGTGCCCCCGCCGCTGCCCAACTTGAAGAGCGCGTTGCCATCCTGCAGGCGCGCTTGGCGGCCTACGAGGCCCGCAAGGTCCCCTATACGCCCGAAGAACTCGCCCTGTTCAATCCCGCCGCCAGCGTGCCCGCGCCGGAGACCACCGCCGCAGGGCCCGCCCAGGCCCGCAAGACGGGTCGACAGTTGCCCACCGGCGCCGTCGCGTTGATGACCGAAGGGCGGCGCGCCTTCCAGGCCCGCAGATTCGCCGACGCCGAGGCCAAGTTCCAAGAAGCGCTCAAGTTGGATGACCGCAACGTGCTGATCTTGACAGACCTGGTCGCTGCGCAGCTCGAGCAAGGCCGGTTGGCTGAAGCCGACACGAACGTCCAGCGTGCCCTGACGGTCAATCCCGAAGACGCCGAGGCGTTGTCCCTGCTGGGGTTGCTACGCTATCGCCAGGAACGTTTCGACGAGGCCCTCGATGCGCTCAGCCGCTCGGCCAAGCTGGATCCCAACAGCGCCGTCACGCAGAACTATCTCGGCGTGACCCTCGGCCAGAAAGGCCTGCGTGAATCGGCTGAGACGGCCTTTCGCAAGGCGGTCCAGCTCCAGCCTGCATACGGCGAGGCGCACCACAACCTGGCCGTCATTTACGCCACCCAAAAACCCCCCTTCCTCGAACTGGCGCGGTGGCATTACCAAAAAGCCCTGGCCGGTGGCCACCCGAAGAATCCCGAGTTCGAGAAAATGCTCGACGCGGGTGCCAAGTAACGGTTGCCGTCGCCCCGAGCCTCTCTCGCGGACCGACCCCGCGCGTGCCCCAGCGCTGTGGATCCATGCTCACTCAAGTCATCCGCGAGCTCGTGGTCCCCACTCGCGGCCGCGGCTTGTATGAAATCACTCGCGAGATCGCAGGCTTGGTCCGCTCGACCGGCTGGCAAACGGGCCTCGTCACGCTCTTGCTGCAGCACACTTCCGCCTCCCTCTTGATCCAGGAGAATGCCGACCCCGAGGTGCGGCGGGACCTGGAGCGGTTCTTCGGCCGTCTGGTCCCAGACGGCGACGCGCTGTTCGCCCATACGAGCGAGGGGGACGACGACATGCCCGCCCACATTCGGACGGCGCTGACCGCCGTCCACCTCAGCCTTCCCATTGTGTGCGGCGAACTGGCATTGGGGACCTGGCAAGGGATTTACCTGTGGGAGCACCGTCACCGCCCGCACCGGCGGCGGTTGGTGATTCACCTGCTGGGTGAGTGAGCCGGCGCCTAACGACTCTCTAAGACCCTGAGGACAGGACGGGATGCATTGCCCCGGAACACTGAACAACCCCAAACAGCCTACGATGTCAATATGACCGGTAATTAATCGTTGAAAAAACGGATACATGGAAAGTCATTGTGCCAGTTAAATAATAGTTGACAGGGCGCTTGCTCGTGTCTTATCCTCCGCCGCATCTAATCGATGAATCATGAACCCATGAGAAAGACCCATGAGAAAGACCCATGAGAAAGACCCGTATTAAAGTCAAAGGCCGACCCGCCGTCTACCACTGCGTCTCGCGCATCGTCGGCGCCCAACGGCTCCTGGACGACCTCGGCAAAGAAACCTTGGTCAGGCTCCTCCGGCGCCTGGCCACCTTCTGCGGCCTCGAGGTCATCACCTATTGCATCATGTCCAATCACTTCCATGTCCTGGTCCGCGTCCCGGCCGAGCAGAACCCGAGCGACGAGGAATTGGTCGAGCGCATGAAGGCCCTCTACGGGAAGGCCAAGCCCCGAGAGGCCGGCCTGCTCTATGAGGCCGAGAAGGGGTTGCACGAGCATGGTCGGGTGGACACGGACATTCGGAAACGGATGCTGGCGCGGATGGGGGATGTGTCGGAGTTCATGAAGGAGTTCAAGCAGCGGTTCAGCAAGTGGTACAACATCCGGCATCAGCGGTTTGGGACG
>VHCO01000055.1 GCA_016871715.1 Verrucomicrobiota bacterium | reverse complement strand
TGGCGGTGGAGAGGCGAGTGTCCGCCAGCACGCAGAACCAGGCGTTTTCTGCGCTGCTGTGCTTTTTCGAGCATGTGCTGTTGCGGCCGCTGGGGGATTTGCGGGGGACACTGCGCGCTCGGCGTGGGGCGCGGTTGCCGGTGGTGCTGAGCCGGGAGGAGGTCCTGCGGCTGCTGGCGGCCTCGAGGCGGGAGGGTCTCCGCTCGGGAGGGTAAACGACTGGATCAGAATCTTACCGACAACCTGCCGGGAGCTCGCGTAGGCTTGGTGACGCCGAGAGGGTGGCTTTGAAGCGGATGGGCGCCTTGACCCCAAACCAAGCCGAGGCCGTGGCCCTGCGGGGCAATGTCCTCGTGATGGCGGGGGCCGGCACGGGCAAGACACGCACCCTCGTCGAGCGGTGCGTAGCCCGGTTGCTGGCCCAGGAAGAGCCCGTGTCGATGGACCGGGTGCTGATGGTAACCTTCACGAAGGCGGCGGCGGCGGAGATGCGGCGTCGGATTCGGGAGCGCCTGCTGGAGGAAGGGCGCCGACAACCGGCGAACGACTGGTTAGCCGATCAGGTTGCGCTGGTGGACAGCGCGCGCATCTCGACGCTCCACAGTTTTTGCCACGCGTTGGTCTCTGAGCATTCCCAGGAGTTGGGTTTGGATCCGCAGGTGATGGTGCTGGACGCAACCCAGGGCGCGCTCTTGGCGATCGAGACGCTGGACCGACTTCTGGCCCGCCACTACTCGAGTCGTGCGCCCGAGAGCGAGGCGGTGCGCCAACTGATCCTCGCCTACGGGAGCGGGCGGGACCAGGCGGTCCGCGGGTTGGTGCGGCGCCTCCACGCCTACGCCCGGACCCGGTCGGACCCGGGCGCCTGGTTCGCCCAACAGGCCGAACCGCTCGAGTCGGATCAGCCGGTCCGGTGGGGAGAGTGGCTCGTCGAGGCCTTCACGGTGTTCCGCGGGCTTTGGCTGCCTCGGCTCAAGGCTCAAGACCACGAGTTCTTGCAGGGCTGTGCCGCTGCGCTCGAGCAGGTGGGCGCACCCATCGCGCGCGACGCCATCGTGCGGTGCCTCGAGGCCGTCGCACCCTTGGCGGAGGCGGTGTGGCCACGCGGGTCAGCTCAGCGGTTTCGCAACCCGAACCGGGCCTGTTTCGCGGAGGCGGGTTTCCTGTTGTCTTTGGCGCGCCAGACGGCGGAGGTGGATCCGCTGGTCGAGGACTGGCAGTGGGTGCGGCCGCACCTGCGGGCATTGCTGGGGTTGACGCGCGAGTTCGCCGCCGAGTTCGGCGAGGCCAAGCGCCAGTTGGCGGCGGTCGATTTCCATGACCTCGAGCAGTTCGCTCTCGAGTTGCTGTGGGACCGGCGCGGCGATCGGCCGACGCCCATCGCCGAGGGTTGGCGGCAACGGCTGCAATGGGTGTTTGTGGATGAGTACCAAGACATCAACGCCGCGCAGGACCAGATCCTCCGGGCGCTGAGCCGCGCGGACGACGCCGGCAACCGCTTCTTGGTGGGGGACGTGAAGCAGAGCATCTACCGCTTTCGGTTGGCCGATCCGCGGATCTTTCAAGACTACACGACTGCCTGGAGCGCTCGACCCGAGCGGGGCCGCGTGGTGACGTTGCAGGACAATTTCCGCAGTCACGAGGCGATTCTCGAGTTCGTCAATACGGTGTTTGCGAGGCTGATGCGCGCCGACGTGGGCGGGGTCGAGTATGACGAACGGGCGCGGCTCGAGCTCGGCGATCGGCCGGCTCGCGGCCACCGGGCCTTAGCCGGGGACACGCTCGCCGGCGCCGGTCCAACCTCAGCCGGCAGACCCCGGGACCCCGGTGGCGCGAACGCAGCCGCGCCGCCCATAGAGTTGGCGGCCGAGGCTGACACGCCGCCGCGTGTCGAACTGCATCTGCGCTTGACGGGGCGGGCCGGGGTGGGCGATGGAGCGGAGGAGGGCGAGGACGCGGCCGAGTTGGAGGATCCGGGCCTGGGCTCGAACACGGAACGCGAGGCGCTGTTGATCGGGTTGCGGTTGCGCGAGCTGAGCGAGCAGGGTTTTGGGGTGTGGGACGATCGGCTAGGCGGGGAGCGCCCGGTGCGGTGGAGTGACATGGCGATTCTGCTGCGTTCACCCCGGAACAAAGCCGAGGCGTATGCAAAAGTCTTCCACCGACTCGGTCTGCCATTGAGTGCGCGGCGTGGCGGGCTGTACGAGGCGACTGAAGTCACGGATCTGTTGAGCTTGTTGATGCTCCTGGATAACCCCCTCCAGGATGTCCCGGCGCTGGCCGTGCTCCGCTCGCCCCTGGGCCGGTTCACGCTGGACGAACTGGCCGCTGTCCGGCTGCACCGCCGCAAAGGCAACTTCTGGACGGCGCTTCGCGCGTTCCACCGCGAGTACCACGGCCCTGTGGCGGGTGAAGGCCAGGGGGCCGAGATCGCTGGGGAGCTAGCGGCCGCTCGCGCGGCGGCGTGGGCCAAGGCCGGGGCGTTCCTGGGCCAGTTCGATCGCTGGCGTGCCCTGGCGCGGCACGGGGCGCTTTCGGACTGTCTCGAGACGGTGCTGGACGAGACACGTTACGAGGACGAGTTGTTGGCACAGGAGCGCGGGGTGCAACGCCGAGCCAACGTGTTGCGCCTGCTACGGTTGACCCGCCAGTTCGACCCGTTCCAGCGCCAGGGCTTGTTCCGGTTCCTGCGTTTCGTCGAGGCGCAGCAGGAAGTCGAGCCCGAGTCGGAGCCTTCGGAGCTCGGGGAGGGCGACGCGGTACGGTTGATGAGCATTCACCAGAGCAAGGGTCTCGAGTTCCCCGTGGTGGCGGTGGCGGACTTGGGCAAGCGGTTCAATCGCGACGAAGTGCGCGGCGACCTCATCCTGGACGAGGTCTACGGCGTGTGCGCGCGGGTCCGGCCGCCCACCCTTTGGCAGAGCTACCCGAGCTTAGCGTACTGGTTGGCGAGCCAACGGCAGGTGCGCGAGAGCATGGGCGAAGAACTGCGACTCCTTGTATGTGCGGCCACGCGAGCCGCAGACAAACTGATTCTTGCGGGCACGACCTCGCGCAACCGGGTCGAGAGCCGGTGGCAGTTGGCCGACGCCGGCCCAATGGCCTGGTCGGAGCTGTTGGCGGCCGGTAGCGCTCTGGATTGGCTGGGGCCGCTAATGCCGGGGTTGACCGGCCGGAGCGACTGGCACACGGAACCGACGGGGCGCGGTCCGTTCCTGGGCTGGCGGTTGTACGAACCCGAGGAACCGACTGCGCTGCCTCCCTGCATGCCGGCGAGCGTTACCCCCACGGTCGCCGCGGCAGTGGCACCGCGCGAGGAGCAGCCTTCCGCGCCCGAGTGGATCTACCCCCATACGGCCGCCACGATCGAGCCGGCCAAGAGCTCGGTTTCGAGCCTTCGCCGGCGCGTGCTCGAGGAAACGGATGCGGAGGCCCGACCCCTGTTCCGGGAGGCCCTTGCGCCGGTGCGGTCGGCCCTTGGGCTCACCGCCACCGAGCGCGGCACGGCGCATCATCGGTTCTTGCAGTTGCTCGACATGGCGCAAGCTGGGGCCGTCGAGGGGTTGGTGTGTGAAGCGGCGCGGTTGCGCGCGGCAGGTCGACTCCGTGCCGAGGAGGAGGCCTGCCTGGACTTCGAGGCGCTTGCGACGTTTTGGCAGTCGGAGCTTGGCCGGCGCATTCGGGGCGAACCGGCCGGCGTCGAGCGCGAGCTCGAGTTCACGGCGCGATTTGCTCCGGGCGAATTGAAGGGGTTGGGCATCCCGGTCGCTCAAGGTGTAGGCGACGACGAATACGTGGTGGTGCAAGGGGTGATCGACTTGGCGGCGATCGAGCCGGGGGCGATTTGGCTGCTGGATTTCAAGACGGACGATGTCACGGCCACGGAGGCAAACGCGAAGGCGGAAGGGTACCGGCCGCAACTCGGGCTGTATGCCGCCGCACTCGAGCGTATCTATGGGCGGCCGGTGACCGAGGCGTGGCTCTACTTCCTCGCGTGCCACCGCGCCGTCCGCGTTTCGGTCGGGCGCTGAGGGGTCAACACGCTGGGTCAACACTCGGCTTGCCCGCGCGCCCTCGGCCCCGCACAATCCGGCGTCCATGACACCGACTGTGCCGCTGCCCCGACTCCTCGCCCTGGTCACGCTCGTGGCCGCCACGGGCGGCTTTCTGTTTGGCTACGACACCGCCGTGATCAACGGCGCCAATCAGTATCTCAAAGCGCATTTCAGCCTCACGCCCACCCAAGAGGGGTTTGCGGGGGCCAGCGCGATCCTAGGCTGTATCCCGGGGGCGATGTTCGCCGGGTTCCTGAGCGACCGGTATGGGCGGCGCAAGGTGCTCTTCCTCTGCGCGATGCTCTACGCCCTTTCGGGCTTGTTCGCGGCGATCCCGCGCACGTTCGACCAGTTTCTTGCCGCTCGGTTCATCGGCGGTTTGGGCATCGGCGCTTCCTCGATGGTCTGCCCCATTTACATTGCGGAACTGGCCCCCGCGGAGCGGCGGGGCCGCTTGGGCTCGCTGTTCCAATTGGGCATCGTGATCGGCATCTTCCTGACCCTGTTCGTGAACGCCTGGGTCCAAGGCCGGGGCGATGAAGCCTGGAACACCGCCCTCGGTTGGCGTTGGATGATGGGCGCCGCGCTCGTGCCGGCGCTGTTTCTGTTTGGCCTCATCTTTGTGGTACCGGAAAGTCCGCGTTGGCTCATTCAGGCCGGGCGCATAGCCGAGGCGCGTCACATCCTCGAGCAGGTTTCCGGGCCGGACCAGGCCCAGCGCGAAATCGCAGCGGTGCAGGAAGTCATCGGGCAGGAAGAAGGCCGGCTGAGCGAGCTATTGCATGCGCGGTTCCGCACGCCGCTGGTGGTGGCGGTGATGTTGATGGCGATCTCCCAGTTCAGCGGCATTAACGCGATCATGTACTACTCGACCAAGATCTTCACCACCGCCGGCGTGGGCGTGCAGGACGCCTTCATGTCTTCGGTGATCGTCGGGTTGGTCAATGTGGTGTTCACGTTTGTCGCCATCGCGTTGGTGGACCGCGCCGGCCGGCGGCTTCTGCTCTTGATCGGCTTGGCGGTCCAGGTGGCCGCGCTCGGCGCCGTGGGCGGGATGTTCCTGGGCGGGGTCAAGGGGGTTCTATTGTTGGCGGCCATATTGGCCTTCATCGCCGCCTTCGCCATGGCCTTGGGACCGATCCCCTGGATTCTCTGCTCCGAGATCTTCCCCACCAAGATCCGCGGGCGCGCCATGTCGGTCGCCACGTTCACCATTTGGACGGCGTGCTATATCGTGGCTCAGACCTTCCCTGTGCTCAACGATCATCCGGCCATCGGTCCGGCCAAGACGTTCTTTGTCTATGCCGCGTGCAGCTTGGCGGGGTTGCTGTTCGTCTGGGCCAAGATCCCGGAAACCAAGGGGCGCACGCTCGAGGCAATCGAGCAGTCCTGGGGTAAAGACCGTTGAACCGACTATGAAACCGATGCTCATCGCCGCTCTGCTTCCCGCCCTGACGAGCCTGGCCGCCGCTGGGCCTGGTCTTCCCCCAGCGCCTGGGCCCCTTTCCGACCCGACCCAACTGGCGCGTCAGATCCTGGGCGACACGAACCTGACCGCCGTGCTGGACCGGGCCAAGACCCTGCTGCAGACCGGGCTGACGGCCGGCAGCGGTTATGGCGAGGTGTGGATTCGCGACCTGAACACGTTCATCGAGTTGGCGCTCGAGGTGAACGATCCCCAGCCCATTCGAGATGCCCTGCTGACGTTCTTCAAGTTTCAAGGGCCCGAGGGCGACATCGTGGACGGTTACATCCCGCAAGCGCGCGCCCACATCGGCTACAAGTACCGTCGCACGCCGCTGGCCCCCGACCTTCTTGCCCACAAGAACACCGTCGAGACCGACCAAGAAGCCTCGCTGGTGCAAGCCATCCGCAAGTACATCCAGAAGACGCGCGACCGCGCCTTGCTCGAGGAAGTCGTGGCGGGGCGCACCGTGCGGGCGCGGTTGGGGTGGGCGTTGGATTACCTGCGCGAGCATCGGTTCGACGCGCGCCACGGCCTGATCTGGGGCGCCACCACAGCGGACTGGGGGGACGTCCAGCCCGAACATGACTGGGGTGTCGAACTGGACGAGAGCTCGCATCGCGCCCTGGACATCTACGACAACGCGATGTTTCTCATTGCCCTGGAGGATTACGTGACGCTCGTTGGCGCGGAGGCGCCCGAGGCCGCGCCCTGGCGCCCGTTCCACGCCGCGGTGCGCGCCAAGACACGCGAACATCTCTGGGACCCAGACCGCCAGAAGTTCATCCCTCACGTTTACCTGGAAGGCTCGCCGTTCTCGGCTGACTTCGACGAGGCGGCGGTCTGGTATCACGGAGGGACCGCAGTGGCCATCGAGGCGGGCCTGCTCACGCGCGTCGAGATCCAGGGCTCTCTCGAACAGATGCGGGCCAATGTGCGCCAAGCCGGCGCCGGTTCGATCGGGTTAACGGTTTACCCGCCCTATCCGGCCGGGTCGTTCAAGAACCGCAGCATGGCCCCTTATTCGTATCAAAACGGGGGCGATTGGTGCTGGTTCGGCGGGCGTATGATCCAACAGTTGATCCGGCACGGCTTCATCGCCGAGGCGTACCGCGAACTCCAGCCCATGACCACGCGTGTGCTCCGGGCCGGTGACTTCCACGAATGGTGGTCGCGCGACAATCAACCGCGCGGTTCAGGCAAGTTCCGCGGCTCGGCAGGCGTGCTCGGGGTTGCCATCCAGCAACTGCGCGCGTGGGCGCAGGCCCAGGTTGGGCCTACCCGCCCTTGAGGTCAGTCTCGGCCGGGCGCGTGCCTCGGCAAGCCGGGTAGCTCGAGCAGCCCCAAAACTGCGTGCCGGTGTGCGGCCCTTGTCGGGCGGTGCGGACCCGCATGGGCTGACCGCACAGCGGGCAAGGCGGGGGCGGCGGGCGGGTGAGGTCGGACGGGTCCGACGGGTCCGACGGCGCTGACCGCCGCGCCTGGCTCCGCACGGCATGGAGCCGCTCGGTGAACCCGCCCTGCTCGATGAAGTCCTGCTCGAGCCGATCGAGTTGGCGGTGCAAGAGGTAGCTAGCCTGGTTGATCAGGCACAGCAGGATGTTCGCTGCGGCCTCGGGGGTGGCGGTGCGGAGGTTGTAGGGGTCGGACGGGTCGGACGGGTGGGACGGGTCGGACGGGTGGGACGGGTCGGACGGGTGGGACGGGTCGGACGAGTGGGACGGGTCGGACGGGGTGGCGCGGTACTTCCGCCGCACGGCCAGCGCTTGGGGCGAGTCCTTGGCCCAGATCGGCAGGCCCCGGTGCCGCAGGAAGTCCTCACAATCGCGCAAGAGTTCCTCGAGACTGGCACGGGCCACGTTGGTGAGCTTGATTTCGATCTTTTTCGAGGTGCCAGAGGCCACACTACCCTCCTCGATGTTCCGCACGCCGCTACGGGCGGCCTGCACCATTTGGTCGTGGGTGCGCGAGCGCCGGTCCAGGAAGCGGTCGCAGAAGATCACGGTGGCGTCATAGACCGCCTGCGCTGCCTGGAAGCTCCGGAGTCTACGGTAGCCCCCATGCTTAGGCAGGAGTCGTTGGCGGTGGTCCGACTGGTCCGACGGGTTTGACCGGTCCGACTCGTCCGACTCACTCATAGAACCTCCTGCCCTACCGCCCCACCACCGTAAACATCACGTGCCAGCCGCGGCCGCACGGGGTGGGGTCGCCTTGGCTCTCCGCCAGATCCGCCGGGCCATACTCGCCGGCACAATAGGCCCCAAACAGCGGCAAGTCTTTGCCCACCGATCCTTGGATCGCCTCGAGTTCGTCCGCTAACCGCTCGAGTTTGCCTTTGCGCCCGCCACAGTTGAATGCCAGCACCGCGAGCGGCTTGGCCGGCGCACGTTCGAGCGCCGCCGCCGACCCGGAGCGGGCCGTGGCGATCACCTCCTCGTTGGTCTTGGCTTGCCGTCCGGTTTGGGTGACCTCGAACGGCCCGGTGAGCAGCAAGGCGATGGCGCTGTCGGTGTAGGTTGCGCCGCGAAAATAGACCCAGTTTTGGCCGGCGTTCTTGTTGACCGAACCGCCCGTGATCGGCAGGCGTTTGCCCACGACTTTCTGGACGCCGTCCAGCAAGAACTGGTTCTTCGGCGAATGCGCATCCGAGATCAACAACAGTAAGGCCCCTTGCTCGAGGCGGGACAACTGCCGGGCCAGTCGTTCCCCGGCGCGCCCCAGCGCCGCCGCCAAGGCCCCTTCGTGCTGCTCGAGGGTTAGACCCGCTGCGCCCATCTGCTCCGCCAAGGCCACCTCGAGCCCCACGCGCGTCCCGCCCATGCCCAGCAATACCACGCCGTCGTAATCCACAACGCCCGCTTGGGTAAACCCGCCATAGGACGAGCCGCCAAACAAGAGTTCTCTCGGGAATACCGAGGCTACGCCGTCCAGCAGCGCCTGCTTGTTCGCGAGGTCCTCGAACGAGTCCATCACCAAGACCGCTTGAGGGGCTACGTCGCCCAGGGCCGACTGCAACGCCTTGGCCGCCTGCCGGCCAGCCTCGGTTGGGTTCTCGCCCGTAGCTGCGGCGGTGCGAAGAACCAGCGGGTCCTCCGCGGCTCGCGCCAGGTTGAGGCTTGCGGTCAACGCCGACACGAGGATTCCGATCCAGACTTGTTTCATCGTTGTTACCTCAATGGATGGAGCTCGAGAAGCCGAACTCGATGTGGCTATCCCAGGGGAGCGTCGCGCCAAACGCCGCCCCTTGCCAGCGGCACCACGACTGCGGATGCCGTTGGTCTTCCCAAAGGTTCATCACCGCGCCCAGATCGCGCAGACCCGAGCCCTCGGCCTCATGCACCAGGAGCGAGAAGCGGAAGGGACGACCCGGCGTGGGCCGCAACTCCGGCACCAGCGTCAGCGGCACGGCCACCTCATAGTGTGTGGCGGCGCCGGTGCGCGTGACCTGTGCCTGGACCTCGCCGCACTCGAGGCCGGCCAGCGCTCGCGTTTCTTTGGTCAGAGCTAGGTCCGCTCCCGGCCGCAGCAGCAGGTAACAGCGCGCCGGCCCGTTCTGTTCCGGAGGGACCACGACAAACTCGTACCGACCCGGCACGTCCCCCCTCTCGGCTGCCAGCGCGAGTTGCATCGCGGCCGGTCGCCCCTGCTCAGCCCGCACCGCCACGCAGAATTGGCGCCGGTTCCAGCACGTCATCACGGTGGTCGGTCGGCCTGCTGCGGCAAAGGCGATCGGGGCGGCGTCCTGCCAATCGTCGAGTGCGCCATCGATCTGCGGCCGCAGGTAGGGCGCCGTGGCGCAGACGACCAGTTGGGTCCGCGTGACCGTCGTGTTACCGACCCGAGCCTCGACCACCACGGGGTAACGGTTGGCGGCGACGTCCAACGCACGCTCGAGGGTGAACGCTCCCTGCGCCGTCGCGTGGGGGGCCAACTCGACGGTTTGCTCCGCCGGCGCGGTGCGCCAACCCTCCGGCCAACTCACGCGCACCACGGCCCGCACCGGATCGGTCGTCAGGTTCTTGACCTGCACATTGACCACCGGCCCGGTCGAGGGCATCACCAGGAAATTCTCGACCCGGAGCCGCACGGGCTCGGCTAACCCGCCTGGGAGGGGCGCGAGCCCGGACAGCAGGGCCAGCAGACCGGCCTGGCGGAGGGACTGGCTCACGGTGTTCATGGGGTGTTGCGTCGGTGGCCTACTGAGCCCGGTTGACCGGAAAAGATCAAGCCGCTTCCCCGCTTCCCCGCTTGGCCTCAGAGCGTGAGTTGGTCCCCTTGAGCGGGCAACACCGGATCGAGTCCGTACCGTTGCCGGATCAGATCCGCCAACGGTTCTCGCCCGCGCGCCTCACCGTGCGTGAGGACCACCCGGGGTTTCCCCGGCGCCAGGTGGCTGAACCACTCGATCAACCCGCTTTGACCCGCGTGGGCGCTGAATCCGTTCAGCGTGTGAATTCGCGCCTTCACAGCGACGGTTTCGCCGAAGATCTTGACCGTCTTGTGGCCGTCCACCAGTCGCCGGCCCAACGTGCCTTCGCCCTGGTAACCGACAATCATCACGGCGGTGTCGGGTTGCCACAACCCATGCTTGAGATGATGCAGGATGCGGCCCGCGGTGCACATGCCTGAGCCGGCCATAATGAGGCACGGCCCCGGCGCGTCGTTGAGCTGCATCGAGTCCTGTGCCGTAGGCGTGGGCACGACGTGAGGTTGGCCTCGCGCGATGTCACAGGCCCGCCGCAGCGCTTGGGCGTCTTGGTCGAACAGATCGGGATGACGCCGGTAGATCTCGGTGGCCTCGATCGCCATCGGGCTGTCGAGGTAGACCGGGAAGGGCTTCAGCGTCCCGGCGCAGAACAACTCGTCCATGTGATAGAGAATCTGTTGCGTGCGGCCCACGGCGAAGGCCGGCACTAAAATGCGCGCCTTGCGCGCGACCGCCTGCTCGATGATCGTGCGGAACTCGGCGAGCGTCTCGGCGACGGGCTTGTTGTCCCGGTCGCCGTATGTGGATTCGAGGAAGACCAGGTCCGCCGTGTGAAACGGCTCCGCGTCGCGCACGATCGCCAGCCCGGGCGGACCCACGTCGCCGGAAAACACCACCGTCATGGTGCGGCCGTCTTCTTGGACCTGTAACTGAATGCTGGCCGAGCCGAGCATGTGCCCGGCGATGCGATAGCGCGCCGTGACGCCTTCGGCGGCCGCAAAGGCTTGGTCGAACTCGACCAAGCGGAAGCGTTCGAGGGTCTGCTCGACCTCGCCCGCATGGTAGAGCGGCTCCAGGAGCGGCTTGCCGGCGCGCCGGCGCTTGCGGTTGTGTCGCTCGATCTCGTAAGCCTGCACCTTCGCCGAGTCGCGCAGGATCAACCCCGCCAGATCGCGCGTGGCGTCGGTGGCGTGAATGGGGCCGGAGAAACCGGCTTTGACCAGGAGCGGCAAGCGCCCGACGTGGTCCAGATGCGCATGGGTCAGAAGCACGGCGTCGAGCCGCCGCGGGCGCAGCCCCGCGGGCAAGGCGTTCTTGGCTTCTTGCCGCGCGCCGCCCTGGAACATCCCAAAGTCCACCATCACCCGCGCCTGCTCGGTCTCCACCAGATAGGCTGAGCCGGTCACTTCACCTGCTGCACCGTGAACGCTGATCTTCATGGTTGTGTGTTCTCCCGAGCCAACGGACCGCGCCCGGCCGCGGCTACCCCGGCGGTGGCGCGGTCCGCCTCGCTACCCGCCCAGCATGCCAGCCAACGGCAGATCCTGCCAGCCCTTTCCCACCTCTCGGCTGGGCCGGGCACCGCCTCAAAACGGCCAGAACCTGGGGATAAAGTAGGTGGCCAACGCGCAGAAGATCAGGTTCAGCGGGATGCCGACCTTGAGGAAATCGGCGAACCGATAGCCGCCGGCGTTGTAGACCATAGTGTTGGTCTGGTACCCGACCGGCGTGGCGAAGCCGGTCGAGGCCGCGAAGGTCACCGCGACCAAGAACGGGCGCGGGTCCACCCCCAGTTCTGCGGCGGTGGAAATGGCCACGGGCGCCAGGAGCACCGCGGCGGCGTTGCTGCTCATGAACTCCGTGAGGATCGCCGTTACGAGGTAAAGCCCCGCCAGGACCAGGACCGGGTGGGATTGGCCCAGTGGACCCAGGGCCCGGGCGGCGAACCAGTGGGCGGCGCCGGAACGTTCCAGGGCCAAGCCCAGCGGCAAAAGGCCGGCCAACAACACGACGACATGCCAGTTGATGGCTTGGTAGGCGTCCTCGGCCCGCAGGCAGCGCGACAGCACCAGGGCCGCACACCCGAGCAGGGCGGTTGCCACGATCGGCAGCAGGTTCAGCGCCGCCAAGAACACCACCCCCACCACAATGCCCAACGCCACCGGCGCTTTGCGCCGGTCCAACGCCACGTCCCGCCGCGGTTCGAGCACGACGAAGTGGTCGTCATCGCGCAGCCGGGCGATGGCTGGCTTGGGGCCCAGCAGCAGGAGCGCGTCGCCCAATCGGAGGCGCACCCGGCCCAACCGCTCGCGCAAGGTCTGTCCGCGCCGGCGCAGCGCCACCACGTCCACGGAGTATCGCTCCGAGACAAAGAGCACGACCGCCCCGGCAACGATCAGGAGGACCAGCGCAATCGACATGGGCTCGGCGCTGCGGCCGCAGGCCCGGCCGCCGTGAACCGAACGTCAGCCTTCGTCGTCCACCTTGAAGCCGATCTTCAGGGTCACCTGCCAGTGCTTCACCCGGCCTTGCTCGATGTCGCCCCGAGTCTCGATCACCTGGAACCACCGCAGGTTCTTCACCGTCCGATGCGCCCGCGCGAGGGCGCCCTGGACGGCATCCTCGATGGTCGTCGTCGACGTGCCGGTGAGTTCGATGAGTTTGTACACGTGGTCGTGCATGGCGTGCCATTACGGCATCATCCGGGCCTCAACACAAGCCTACAGGGCAACCGCACGCCGCCTGGCGAATCCGCCCCCAGGCGCGGTCCGTGGTCCGCTCGATCCCGCGGACGGACCCGCCGCGGCCGGCTTCGGAGCCGGTGGCGGCGCGCGGCACGGCGCGATACTGTTGACATATCAACAATCTACTGGTAAACATTCGCACGTGTCGCCCAGCCAGCACGTCATGCCGCCGACACCGGGCCCCCGCTACGAGGCCCTGCTCGAACTGCTCCGGACCGCCGACACCGTCTGGCAAACCAGCCGCGTGTTCTTCGCGCGGTGGGACTTGAGCCCGAGCCAGTTTAACCTGCTCAACTTACTGGCCGACCAAGCCGCGGGCCGGTCGCAGAGCGAGTTGAGCCGGGCGTTGATCATGCACCGGTCCAACGCGACCGGCTTGGTGGATCGGCTCGAGCAGCGCGGTCTGGTGCGGCGCACCGAGAGCGCGCAGGACCGTCGCGCGTGGCGGGTGGTGCTCACCCCGGCTGGGCGCCGGTTGCTGGCGCGGATCCTGCCGCGGTACCACGAAGCCGCCGAGGCCGTGGGCGACTTCATCGAAGCCGCCGAAGCTCGCGCCCTGATCCATACCCTGCGGCAACTCGGCGATCGAGCTAGGCAACTCGCCCCGCGCTATGCCCGTAGCCGAGCCTAACTCCGGCGGCGACCTCGCCGCGCCGCGGACGTCCAACCTAGCCCCCGTCCGGGTCGGCCAGGGTCCCTTGGGCCTGGCTGCGGGGATCCCGCTGGCCGGTGGCGCGGTGTTGGCCTTCCACACTGCGTTCCTGATCGACCGGTGCTGGTGGCTGGCGGTCGTCTATCTGGCCTGCCTCTTCGCCCTGCGCCGCCTGCGTTCGGCGCGCCAGGCCTTCTACACCGGGCTCGGCATTGGGCTAGGTCTGTTCCCCCCGCACCTGCACTTTTTCTGGGCGTTGTTCGGACCGGCAGCAGCGGTGCTCTGGCTGGTGCTGGCTTTCTGGCACGGCTTGTTTCTGCTGCTCTTGCGCGCCGTGCACGAACGCGGAGGCACGGCCTGGGCCACGCTGTGGGCGCCGGTCTTGTGGCTCGGCGTCGAGTACTTTCGCAGCGAACTCTACTATCTGCGGTTTTCCTGGCTCACGGTGGGTTATCTGCTGCCCGTCTCGGTGTCCGGCCCGCTGCTGCCCTGGCTGGGTGTCTACGGCGTCAGCGTCCCGCTGATGCTGCTGGGCGCGTTCTTGGCGCGGGGAGTCGAGGACCTGCGCTCCGCGCGAGGTTGGCCGCGGTCCGGAGCACTGCTGGGGTTCGGCGTGGCGATCGTGGGACTCGGCGCCGCGTACGCTCTGGGGGTGAGCCGAGCCCAGTCTCGGGCGGAACCGACGCAGGCACTCCGGGTCGCCGGCATCCAACTCGAGTTCCCCGCGCTCCCCGAAGTGCTCGCGCACCTTGAACGCGTGCTCACCTCGCACCCCGAGACGGAGCTCTTTGTGCTCAGTGAATACACCTTTCAGGGGCCGGTGCCTGAGGAAGTGCGGCAATGGTGCCGGCAGCATCGACGTTGGTTGTTGGCTGGGGGCAAAGAGCCTGTGGGCACCGACCGATTCTACAACACCGCGTATGGGATCGGTCCCGACGGCGAAGTTGCGTTTCAGCAGGCCAAGGCCGTGCCCATCCAGTTCTTCCAGGACGGCGAACCGGCCCCCGAGCAAAGGATCTGGGCCTCGCCCTGGGGCCCGCTCGGCGTGTGCATCTGCTACGATCTCAATTACTCGCGGGTCGTGGACCGGTTGATCCGCCAGGGGGCACGGGCGCTCCTGGTGCCGGCCATGGACGTCGAGGCCTGGGGCCGGCACGAGCACCGGCTCAATGCCCAATTGACACCGGTGCGCGCCGCCGAGCACCGCGTGCCCATCTTGCGCGTGGCCAGTTCGGGCATCTCCCAGCTCATCGGCGGCACCGACGGGCAAGTCTCCGCCGTCGGCGCCGTGCCGGGTCAAGGGGACGTGATCGCTGGGCGCCTGGAGTGGCCGGCCCACCGCAGGCCGGCTTTGCCGTGGGATCGCTGGCTGGGGCCCCTGAGCGTCTGGGCCAGCGGGGCGCTGCTGCTCTGGCTGGGCGTAGAGGCACTTCGGCGCCAACGCCCGCCGCGAGCCGCGCCGGCCCCGGTGCGCCGGCCCCTCACACCCGCGGGCAAGGCCAACGTGGCTGGGGACCCGCCGGCTCCGCCGAATCCGTCCTGTACTCCGAGCGGTTGAACCTCTTCCCCACCGTCTCACTGGCTTTGCACCATGCGCGCCGTCCTCCACTTCTGCCTCCGGTTGCTCTTCGGATTTCGCCACGAGAACGCCGAGGTCCTCAAGACCCCCGGGCCCGTGTTGCTGATTCCGAACCATGTGTGTTGGATCGACTGGCTCTTCCTCTACGTGCTGCTGGAGCTGGACTGGAGGTATGTCGTGTCGCGGGTGGCGGCGCAGTATAGCTGGGTGCACCGACTGCTCCTGTTGAATCGACGGACTTTTCCGATCGACAACGTGTCGCCCTACGCGGTCAAGCGGATGGCCGAACACCTCGAACGCGGGGGGCGCCTGGTGTTGTATGCCGAAGGCCAGCTCACCCGGACCGGCTCGTTGATGAAGATCTACGAAGGCACCGGTTTCCTCCTGCACCGGACGCAAGCCAAGGTGATTACCTGTTATGTGCGGGGCGCCCATCGCCTGCGTTGGTCGCGCCAGCCCGGCTGGCGCAAGTGGTGGCCTCGGATCACCCTTCACTTCAGCCCAGTCCTGACCCCACGCGCCCTAACGCGCGTTCCCACCGCCCGCGCGCGAACCCAGCTCAGCGCTTGGTTGCGCGACCGGATGGTCCAGCAACAGTTTGCCACCGAGATGGAGCGCGGTCCTGCGCACGTGCTCGAGGCCATCCTGGACGCCGCGCGCGTCCAGCCCAACCGCATCGTCCTGCAGGACTCGACCACGCAAGAGTTGAGCTACCGCCGGTTGTTGGTCGGGGCGGACCTGTTGGCGAGGCGACTCGACACGGTGCTGCGCCGCGAACCTGGACGGGTCGGTGTCCTGTTGCCGAACGTGAATGCGGTGCCGGTGGTGTTGCTGAGCTTGTGGGCGCGAAACAAAGTGCCCGCCATCCTGAACTTCTCGACCGGCATCGCCACCCTGCGCGCGTGCTGCGAACTCGCCGGCCTCAAGCAAGTGCTCACCTCCCGGATCTTCCTCGCCCGGGCTAAACTCAACCTAGCTCCGCTGAGCGAAGCCGGGCTCGAAGTCCTCTACCTCGAGGATCTGCGCCAGCAGATCACAGGCCTGAACAAACTCGGGGCTGTGCTGCGCCAGCGCATGTTCCCGCGCGCGCTGGCGCGCCAACTTGCGCCCGCCCCACCTCCCCCGGCGCAGGCCCACGACGCGCCCGCTGCCACGGCGGGCGATCGCTCTGCGGTGATCCTCTTCACCAGCGGCTCGGAAGGCACCCCCAAAGGCGTCGAGCTGACCCACCGAAATCTCCTGGCCAACATCCGCCAGATGTTGGCCGTGACCGACTTAACCGATCACGACCGCGTTTTCAACGCCCTCCCAACGTTCCACAGTTTCGGTCTCACCGTGGGGCTGCTGCTCGGCCTGGTGCGGGGCTTGTTCGTTTATTTGTTCCCCTCGCCCCTGCAGTACCGTCTGATCCCCACCGTCCTCTACGACCGTTTCTGCACCGTGTTCTTGTCGACCAATACCTTCCTCAACGGCTACGCCCGACGCGCGCACCCGTACGACTTCCGCGCGCTGCGCTACCTGTTCGCCGCAGCCGAGAAAGTCCAGCAGGAGACCTTCCGCACCTGGTCCGAACGCTTCGGCGTTCGCATCCTCGAAGGGTACGGCGCTACCGAGTGCAGTCCGGCCCTGAGCGTGAACCTCCCCATGGCGCCCCGCTGCGGGTCGGCCGGCCGGTTCCTGCCGGGGATCGAGTATCGCCTCGAACCGGTCGAGGGCGTGAGCGAAGGCGGGCGCTTGTTCGTGCGGGGACCCAACGTCATGCGCGGCTATCTCAATCCCGAGCCCAACGCGGCCTTCCAAGCCCTGGGCGGGTGGTACGATACGGGCGACATCGTGCGGGTGGACGAGGACGGTTTCGTGTTCATCCTGGGCCGGCTCAAGCGCTTCGCCAAGGTCAGCGGCGAAATGGTGAGCCTCACGGCCGTCGAGGATGCTTTGGCCGGCGCCTTCCCGCAGTACGGTTTGCGCTGCGAAGTCGCCGTCGTCGCCCGGCCGGATGAGGACAAGGGCGAGGCGCTCATCGCCGTCACCAACGAACCGCGCCTCAGACTCGGCGAGATCCGCGCCGCCATCCAAGCCAAAGGCCTCACCAACCTCTGTGCGCCCCGAGAAGTGAAGTGCGTGCGCGAGATCCCCAAACTGGGCACCGGCAAGGTCAACCACCGCGAGTTAGCCAAGATCCTCGTCCTAGCGAAAGGCAGCGCGGAAGAAGCCATGCCGACCTAGTGCCGGCGGGTCGACACGGAAATGGCCCGTGCTCGACGCGAGCACGGTCACCGTCGACCAACTCACCAGATCGGCACTCGATTCCACCGTGTACGGAACGTCCCGCAGACCCGTCCACCCAAACGCGCCGTCCGGCTGTAGCTCGAGGCGCGGCGGGGTCACCAACGCCACCCACCGGACGCTGAAGGCGGCACTGGCCGAGGAGGTGTCGTCGCCCAAGAAAATGAAGTTCGGCGTTTCGTAAGGATCGATGAAGCCGCTAAAGGCTGTATAGTCTGGGACCGGCCCGGTCAACACCGCCTCGACCCCCGCGCGGAACGTGTAACGTGTGCCCTGCACCATCAACGCGCAGTCCACCCACCCGCTCGTCAGGTCCACCAACCCCTCTTCGGCATGCGTGAACAGCGGCGAATCGGACTGGGCAAAGACGCGATCGGTCCAAAAGCCCAGCTCGAGCCCGCGGCGATCGTCACCGAGGAGAATCACCGAGAAGCCCGCCCGATCCGCACTGGCATGCTGCTCCGCATGAAGTTGGACGCTGAACAACAACGCGAAGCCGTGAGTGGCCTCGAGCGGTACCGGCGCCTGACGGGCGAACCCAGCTTGTTCGGCCACGAGCGCAGATGTGTCGAGGCGGACTGCCGTGCCGGTGTGGGTCTGCTGCGCGAGGCCGGGCAGGGCGGCGTAGGTCCAGCCCTGGGCCGCAGGCAGCGTGGCGAGGGCAGCGTCATAGAGCACCTGGCTCCAGGCGCAGGACAGTGGGGTGGCCAAGAGGGCGGCCAGCGCGCAACGGGGAATCGGTTTCCAGCCGGATGACAACACGCCGGGAAGGTAGCGGGCGGAAGGCGACTGTCAACGGGTGCAGCCCGAGAGGCCATTCTTCCCCTCGACTCCACTCGAACCTGCGTCCCGATGCCGGGCGGCCTGATCGACCGGTCGGGGCCAGCGTATCGAGGGCCGCCAGCAACGCCCCCCTCGCGCCTTCCTCAGATGAACTTCGTCACGCCCGGGATCGCCACGGGCGAGGGCGGCGGTTGAGCATCCCACGAGTAGCTGGTCGGGGAGAGGTCTTCCTGCGAATTGAGGGCCTGTTCCCAGGTCAAGCTCTGACCCGTGTAGGCGCTCTGGCGCGCCATAATCGCCATCATCGTGCTCCGGGCCAGGTAATCGCCGTTGTTGATGACTCGGCCGGCCCGCAGTGCCTGGAAAAAGGCGTCCTGCTCGAGTTGATGGGTATCCACCCGCGCGCCGCGCGGCGCCTGCCACGGGTGCGCGCCGGCGATCCGGGTCTGGGCCAGGTCAGCCACGCCCTCGGTGCCCAGGGCGTAGGCCTCCCCCTCGGTGCTGCAACCCGGCTGATGCCGCGTCGTCGAGAACAGGCGCGCGCCACCCGCGTACTCGTACACGGTGCTGAAGTGGTCGTAGATGTGGCCATGATCCGGCCCGGTGCGGGCCTGGCGGCCGCCGGTGCTGTAGCACCGGATCGGGTATTGATCTTGCATGAGCCAGGCCATCTGATCGAGCTGATGGACGAACATTTCGACGTTGAAGTCGCCCGACAGCCAAGTGAAGTAATACCAGTTGCGCATCTGGTACTGCATCTCGGTCATGCCGGACTCGCGCGGCCGAACCCAAACGCCGCTGCCGTAACGCGCGGTGTGCAGCGCCACGATCCGCCCGATCCCGCCCTCGTGCACCCGCCGAACCGCCTCCTGCAGAATCGGCGAGTACCTCGAGTTGAGCCCGGCGACGAGCGACAGACCCTTGCGCCGGGCCAACTCCGTGCTCGCCAGTGCCGAGCGCACCCCCGGGGCGTCCACCGCCACCGGCTTCTCCGCAAACACATGTTTGCCCGCCGCCACACAAGCCGCGAGCTGCCGCGGCCGGAATTGCGGCGGCGTGGCCAGCAAGACCACGTCCACCCCCGACTCGAGCACGCGCTGATAGCCGTCGAACCCGACGAAACGGTGGTCTCGATCGACCGTCACACGCTCGCCCACCTCCGGGCTTTGGCGCAGACTGCGCAGGCTGTTCTCGACACGATCGTCGAAGGCGTCGGTCATGGCCACTAAGCGCGTGCCCGGATCGGCGCGCAGCGCCTGCTGCGCGGCGCCCGCCCCGCGCCCGCCGCAGCCCACCAAGCCCAGCCGGATCGCGTCGCTGCCGGCCGCATGCGCCGTCCGCTCCACCGCCAGGCTAGCCGCCAGGCCGCTCGCCACGGTGACGGCCGATTGCCGCAGGAAAGCGCGGCGCGTCGTCCTGTGGGCATCGGCGATTGGAAACTGTCGGTTCGGATTCATAGCAGACCTCGATGGGGTAGGTTCAGTCTGCGGGCCTATTCCCGTGCGGATAAGACCAGCTTCGCTCGGGCTCCGGCCGCGGTGTACAGCGCCGCGACGCGTTCGAGCGCCTCGTGCGCGGCGGTCTCGATCGTGAGCGAGCGAGGCGCCAGCATGCCCAGCACCTCCGGCACGTCGCAGACGCGCAGCACGTTCAAGAACTGCGGTGCGCCCGGTTCCATGTGGCTCGATGGCGGATCCCGCAGAATCAGACCCGCGATCTCCGGTTCCCACAGCGCTGCGTAAGCCGCCAGCAGCGCGGCGGGGCCGTGGCCCACCAACACCAACGGGCGGTCCGCCCCATGCCGCGCCCGCAGGGCGCGCGCGGTGGCGATCACATCCCACACTTGCCCGGTCTCGACCGTGCGGCCCAGCAGCACGTGGCTGCGCCGGACATAGTTCGGCGGGCTTTTCTCGGTCCACCGCGTGGCAGCTACCCCGCGCGGTTCACACAGGTAAACCACGTCGCCGGCTTGACCTAACCCGCGCAAGGACTCGATGAACGGTTTGCCCAATTCGGAGTCGCCGATCCCGAGTAAAATCCGCCCCGCGCCCGCCGCCACCGCCGCCGGCACGGCGTTGGTGACCTGAAACAGCCGAACGCGAATTCCGGGCTCGGTCTCGAGTTGCGGTGCATGGCCCTGGTCCTGGGGCCGGACTTGGGCTGGCGGGATCCGCTCCGGGAAGTAGCGGAATGCGATGCGGCGCAACTCGCCCACCAACTGCCCCTTCCAGGCATCGAACTGACCAGGGGCGGGCAACGCCACGCGGGCGCGCGGGACAAAGTGTTCATCGATGGTCGTGTTGAGCTGGTCCTGGGGAAGGTCAGCCTCGCCCTTGAAGACGCGGAGCCGATCGGTCGGGATCGGGTAGGTGCGGTTGCTTTGCTCGCCGGTCACCAGATCCACCTCGCTGTCGAGGATCGGGCGCGGGTCCTGTTGGAGGTGGGTCTGGATAAACCGGTAAGCGGCCTGGCGCAGGTCGGCGCGGTAGGCGTGGCCGCCGATGCTGACCATGGCATCGACGAAATCGGCGCGGCCGTAGAGGCTGTAAAGGCGCTCGAGGCGGTTGCTCACCCGTTCGTTGGCGTCCATGGGGAAGATGGGGTCTTGGTCGCTGTTGGCAAACAAGAGCGCCCGGGGCGCGATTAGCGCGGCAATGCGCGCCCAGGGCCACTGGAAGGTGTTATAGAGGAACATGCAGTCGCAGTGGCCATTGATCACGCGGTTGTTGACGTACGAGGGCAAGTCGGCCATGCCGCTCACCGGCACCGCCACCTGAACCCTCTCGTCGGCTGCCGCGATCCAGAAACTGGCTGCCCCCCCGCCGCTGATCCCGGTCACGGCGATCCGCGCCGAGTCCACGTCCGGTCGGCTAGCGAGGTAATCGATGCCGCGCACGCCGTTCCAACACTCGACGCCTGCGGGCGTGTAGCCGCGCGCATGCCACCACCAACGGTTTTCGCGGTACGTGCCGTGATGCAGCGCGGCAATCTCGCCCAACTGAAGCGTGTCCAGCATCAGACACACATAGCCGTGACGCGCCAACCAGATGCCGTGGGATTGGTAAGCCGTCTTGTTTCCGGCCTGGCCTTGGTACGAATGGCCGCAAACATACAGCACCGCCGGCAGACGCTCGCCCGCCGGCACCCGAGCCGGCCGATAGAGATTGCCGGTGACATACAGTCCCGGCCGACTTTGGTAATGCAGCAGATCCACCAAGTAATCCTCACGCGCGATCGTGCCGGTCATCGTGGCGTGCAGCGGCGTCCGCTCCGGCAACGGCCAGAGCCCCAGCATGTGTAGGTATTCCTCGCGATAAGCCGGCCGGCGCGCCTCCCATTCCGCGCGGGATTTCAAGTCGTCCGCAAAGCCGGCGTGGAGGCGGTCGGCCTCCGCGGCCAGGTAGGCCTGGATCATCGCGTCGCCCGGTTCGCCCCGGTCGGGCGAGCCGTACTCTTGGCTCTGGCACATGCGGGTGACCGCACCGCTGCCACCTAGGAACAGAGCTAGGGTCAGCGCCCACGCGAGGAGGCAAGGCCTGGGGGGGGAGGGTTGGAACTGTTGCGGGGCCGCGCCGAGTGCCCGGGTGCCACGCCCGGCAAGCGGGGCGGCGGAAAGGCGCGACGTTAGGGGTACGCCGGTGCGCTTCATGGGTTCGAGGTTGGGCCGGCGCGGCTAGGTGTCAAGCGGTTTGGCACGCTGGGGGGAAGCGACGGGCCGCGCCTGGCGTCCCGCCGAAGCGAGTCGGCGCAGGTTTCATTAGGGCGCTTGACACGTCGACGGGATTCCATTAAGAGTCAAACGATCGTTTAAAACAAACGTTCAACATGAACCGCGCGCTGCCACCGCCCGAGTCGACCGACCGCATCCTGGACGCGGCGGAGCACGTCTTCGCCGAGCGGGGTTTTGCCGGGGCGTCGCTGCGGGAGATTGTGGGTGCCGCGGGCGTGAATTTGGCGACCGTGTACTATCACTTCCACTCGAAGGACGGGTTAATGGCGGCGGTGCTCGAGCGGCGGTTCAAGCCGTTGCAGGACCAGACCCTCGCCCGGCTACGCGAGTTGGAGGCTGGGGCGGCGGGTCGGGCGGTGCCGCTCGCGGAACTGCTCGAGGCCATGCTCGAACCGCCGTTGCGATTGGCGGGGCGCTGGGATGGGGAAGGCGCGGCGGAGGGCCGGGACGCGATCCGGTTGATTGGCCGGATCGTTAACGACCCGGATCCGAAGACGCAGCGGCTCCTGCAACGTCAACAGCGCCAGGTGCGGGCGGCCTGTCTGGCGGCGTTGCGGCGCACGCTGCCCCACCTCGGGGAACCCGATCTGCAATGGCGGTTCGAGTTTTTTTGGGGCGCCCTCGCCTTCGTGTTGTGCAACCCCGCCAAGCTCGAGGCGATGACCGAAGGGGTCTGTGACCCCGCCGATACGGACGCTCTCCAAGCCCAGATGGTCACTTGCTTCGCGGCGGGTTGGCGCGCTCCGGCTGTCCGGGCTGCGGGCCGCCACCGGCCACGGCCGCGGCGGGACCGTGGGCGAATCGACCCTAGCGGGGTTCCCCGGGCGGATACCCGGCGCCACCCGTGAGCCCTGCCGCGACTCCATATGCTTAGAACCTGTGCAAAACGTTTCTCCCAACCCTAACTTCGTACGCTGCTCTCCTCGCTCGCGAACCCGTTCGGCCAACCGCGGCCACGGAGCCCCTTCGCTTCGCCTCAAGAGGGCGGGGCTGTGGTTGTTGGCTAGCCTGGCGGCCGCGGGGTCGACAGGCTGCTTGAAGCGACCGCCGCCATCGGCACCGCCCATGCTGCCCTCGGTGACGGTCACGAACCCCGTCGCGCAACTGGTCACGGCCTGGGATGAGTTCCCCGCCTGGATCGAGGCGGTCAATACTGTCGAGATCAAGGCCCGCGTCGCGGGATACCTCGAGGAGGTCCATTTCGAGGACGGCGCCGAGGTCGAGGCTGGGAGCCTGCTCTTCTCGTTGGACGGGCGGCCTTTCGAGGCCGATCTGGCGCGCGCAACGGGTGAGCGCCAGCGGGCTGAGGCGGCCTGTGCCCACGCCCAAAGCGAGCTCACCCGGGCCCAAGAGTTGCGGGGCACTGCCGCCATCTCGGACGAGGAATTCGAGCGGCGCGCGAGCGCGGTGCGCGAGTTGGCAGGCGCTCAGGCCGCGGCGCAGGCCGCCGAGCTCCAGGCACGACTCAACCGGGAGTACGCCCGGATTCGGGCGCCGATCGCCGGCAAGTTGGGGCGTCGCCAGGTCGCGTTGGGCGATTTGATCCCAGCGGGCGGCGACCAACCGTTGGTGAGCTTGGTCTCGCTGGATCCGGTCTACGCCTACTGCGATGTGGATGAGCACACGTTCCAAAGCTACCTGGGGACCAACCGTCTGGGCGGTCTCTTGGGCGCACCGTGCGAGCTGGCGCTGGCGGGGTCGTCAACCTACGCCCACGCCGGAAAAATCGACTTCTACGACAACCAAGTGGCGCGTCAAACCGGCACGATTCGCGTCCGTGGCGTGTTCGCCAATCCCGGCCGCGCGCTGATTCCGGGTCAATTCGTCCGCCTGCGCCTCCAAGCGAGCGCGCCCCAAACGCGCCTCATGATCCCCGAGATTGCCTTGGTGTCGGACCTGGGGCGCAAGCTGGTGTATGTGGTGAGCGCGACCAACACCGTCGAACCCCGGCCGGTGACCGTGGGGCGGAAGCTGGGGACGTCCGTGGTGATTACCGACGGGCTGACGGAAGCGGATCGTGTCGTGGTGTTGGGCTTGTTTTTGCTGCGGCCCGGCATGCCGGTCCAACTCAGCGACGGTCAGGCGCCGCCGGCCGGTGCGTCCGGTGGAGAGGCCGGCCCTGCCGGCTCGGCTCCGGCGCCAGCCAGTGGAGGCGAAGCCGACCGCACGGGAGCCGGGCTATGAAGTTCGCGCATTTCTTTATCCACCGGCCCATTTTCGCGTCGGTGCTGTCCATCATCACGGTGGTGGTGGGTTTGATTTCGGTGTTCCGCCTGCCGGTGGCTCAGTACCCGGACATCGTGCCGCCGACGGTGATGGTGAGCGGGTTTTATCCCGGGGCCAATGCGGAAGTGATCGCGACGACCGTGGTGGCCCCGCTCGAGGAAGAGATCAATGGCGTCGAGGACATGTTGTACATGGCCTCGAACGCCGACGACGGCCAGTTCTCGATCGTCGTCACGTTCAAACCGGGAACGGACCTGGACAAGTCGCAGGTGTTGGTGCAGAACCGGGTTTCGATCGCCGAACCGAAGCTTCCCGAGGAGGTGCGCCGCATGGGGGTGACCACTTGGAAACAGTCTCCCAATATCACGCAGGTCGTGCAGTTGCTCTCGCCGGACAATCGCTACGACGAACTCTACCTCTTCAACTACGCCTTGCTCAACGTGAAGGATCTCCTGGCCCGGCAGCCAGGCGTCGGCCAGGCCATGCTCTTCGGCCAACAGAATTACGCCATGCGCGTCTGGATCGACCCCGACCAAGCCGCCGTGCGTAACCTGACCGTGGGCGAGGTGGTCGGCGCGCTCCGCGAGCAAAATGTCCAGGTCGCCGCCGGCACCTTCGGCCAACCGCCGGCCGTGCCCGGCACCGCCCTCCAGTTGGTGGCGCACACCCAAGGACGGCTGACGACCGCCGAGGAGTTCGGCCAGATCGTGGTCCAGACCGACCCCGACGGTCGCCTGACGCGGCTGCGGGATGTCGCCCGCGTGGAATTGGGGCCGCGGCAGTACAACATGAAGGCGTTCTTGAACCGGGTGCCCACCAGCGCCCTGGGCGTGTTCCAGTTGCCCGGCTCGAACGCGATCGAGACGGCCGACGCCGTGCGCGCCGCGCTCGAGGAACTGAGCCGCAGTTTCCCGCCCGGGCTGGAATACCGCATCACCTACGACACGACCCTCTTCATTCGCGAGTCGGTGAACGAGGTGATCAAGACGCTGGTCGAAGCGACGCTGTTGGTGGTGCTCGTGGTACTGCTGTTCTTGCAGAACTGGCGCGCCTCGCTCATCCCGCTGTTGGCCGTGCCGGTGTCGTTGATCGGGACCTTCGCCGTGATGCAGGCCCTGGGCTTCTCCATCAACACCCTCTCGTTGTTCGGCTTGGTCCTGGCCATCGGTATTGTGGTCGACGACGCCATCGTCGTGGTCGAGAACGTCGAGCGGAACTTGGCGTTGGGTCTCACCCCGGTCGCCGCCACGCGGAAGGCGATGGACGAGGTCAGCGGCGCGGTGGTGGCCATTACCCTGGTGCTGAGCGCCGTGTTCATTCCGACGGCCTTCATCACGGGGTTTGCCGGCAAGTTCTATCAGCAGTTCGCTCTCACGGTGGCGACCGCCACCCTCTTCTCAGGCTTCAATTCGCTCACACTGAGCCCAGCCCTCAGTGCCTTGCTCCTCCGGCATCACAGCCAGGAACGCGATGCCTTGACGCGGTTGCTGGCCGGTTCATTGGGCTGGCTGTTCCGCGGATTCAACCGGTGCTTCGAAGGGAGCCGGCGGAGCTACGTGGGACTGGTGGACCGGCTGGTGCGCAAGGCCGGCCTGGCGCTGGCCCTCTACGGCGGGCTGCTGGCGCTGACTTGGCTGGGGTTCAAAACCGTGCCGACGGGGTTCGTGCCCCAACAAGACAAGGGGTACTTGCTGGCGTACCTCCAGTTGCCGGACGGCGCGTCCCTCGAGCGGACTGAGGCGGTCTCGGCGCGGATGGCCGAGCTGTTTTTGGGGCAACCGGGTGTGGCCAACGTGATCGAGATTCCGGGCATGTCGATGTCCTTCGGGCCGAAGCCGAACACGGCCATCATGTTTGTGCCGCTTCAACCTTTTACCGAGCGGCGCAAGGCCGGGCTCAGCGCCGCCGCCATCGTGGCGGCCATGCAACCGAAACTCGCCGGCGTGCAAGAGGGCTTCGCCACCGTGTTCAACGCGCCGCCGGTGGATGGCATCGGCGCGTTGGGCGGTTACCGCCTTCAGGTCCAGGACAAGGCCGGACTCGGCTTCGCGCAACTCCAGATGGCGGTCTACCAGCTCATCGGAGCCACGCTGCAGGACCCGCGCTTGGTGAACAACTTCACCATGTTCCGCGCGAGCGCGCCCCAGATCTACTTGGAGGTCGACCGCGCCAAAGCCAAGGTGATGAACCTCCACCTGCAAGATTTGTGGGACACTCTGCAGGTCTACCTGGGCTCGCTTTACGTGAACGACTTCAACCTCTTCGGCCGCACCTTCCAGGCGGTGGTGCAGGCGGAGGCCAGCTTCCGCGACCGGCCGGAGGACATTCGCAACCTCAAGACCCGTACCCAATCGGGGCAGATGGTGCCCTTGGGCGCGGTGGTGCAGGTGCGCGAAACGACCGGCCCGACCTCGGTGGGCCGCTACAATATGTATCCCACCGCCGAGATCAGCGGGATGGCGGCGCCAGGGGTCAGTTCGAGCGAAGCGATGGCAGCGCTCGAGGGGTTGGCGCAAGGCCTCCTGCCGCCGGGGATGGGTTACGAATGGACCGAGCTGAGTCTCCTGGAACGGATGTCCGGGAACACCACCGCGTTCATCTTCCCCTTGTGCGTCTTGATGGTATTCCTGGTGTTGGCGGCGTTGTATGAGAGTTGGGCTTTGCCGCTGGCCATTATCCTCATCGTGCCCCTCTGCATCCTGGCGGCCTTGGCCGGCACCTTCTTCCGCGGCCTCGACAACAACATCTTCACCCAAATCGGGTTCGTCGTCCTGGTCGGCTTAGCCGCCAAGAACGCCATCTTGATCGTCGAGTTCGCCAGACAACTCGAAGAACAGGGACAGTCTCGCTCCGCGGCGGCGCTCGAGGCCTGCCGGTTGCGTCTGCGCCCCATCCTCATGACCTCGTTCGCCTTCATCTTCGGCGTGCTTCCGCTCGTGTTCGCGCAGGGCGCGGGAGCGGAGATGCGGCAGGCCCTGGGCACCGCCGTTTGCAGCGGGATGCTGGGCGTAACCTTCTTCGGCATCTTTCTCACACCGGTCTTCTATGTCGTCATCCGCGCCGCCAGCGCCTGGTGCCAGCGGCGCCGGCGCTCGAGCGCCGCTGAACCGCCCTCACTTTGACGCTGACAAACCGGACGTTGGCTGGATAATCCACCCCCACTATGAAAACGAACATGCGAACGTTGATTCCCTTGGTCCTCGCCGTTTGCGCGGCCCCGGCGTGGGCGGCCGACGCCCCCTTGCGCTTCGCGACGACCTCGCCCGACAACGAGATGTTGATCGAGGGCAGCGCCACCGGGCATGGCTGGCGCGTCAAGGGCGCCATCATCCAGGGTTCGTTCGAGGTCGAACCCGCCTGGCAATCGGATCTGACGCTCGAGTCCGTTACTTGCCTGGGCGAGGGCAAGACGCCGCCCAAGTGCGTCGTCACCATCCCCGTCGCCACCCTCAAGAGCCAAGTGACCGTGGGCAGCGGCATCATGGACGGCCGCATGCGCCAGGAAATGAAGGCGGACCAGTTCCGGTTCATCCAATTCGAGCTCACCGAGATGAAACTCGCCGGGGACGCCCCCGCCTCCGGCAGCCCGGTGAAGTTGGACACCAAAGGCAAACTCGCCATCGCCGGTAAGACCAACGAAGTCAGCTTCCCGGTCGTCATGGAACGGCCTGCCTCAGACCGGCTCCGGTTCACCGGCTCCTTCAAAACCAAGATGACCGACTTCGGGATCACCCCCCCCGAGTTCACCGTGTTCGGCATCGGCTCGAAGACCGCCGACGACATTACCCTCACCTGGAAGTGGACCTTGGGGCAAGTGGCACCGCGCCCTTGAGGCCGCGCGCGCCCTGCCCCTGCCCGGCGCCCCTCACACTCGCCTCACGAGCCGGTGCCCGTTCCCAAGGCCGCCTCCGTCCGATCTCACCGGGTCGGCGCCAACCGAGGCGTCGACCCGCAGAAACCGGGCTCGGCACCCAGCGCGCTGGCGCCCGATGAACGGCGGGCGCGCTGCCGCATCTAATCAGATATGCGCGGGAAATGGTGGTTTTGGACAATTCTAATCCTGAGCGGCGCCGTCAGCGTTCTCGGGCAGGGCAAGACCCGGGCCACGCTGGTCCTGTCGGCCGCCACCGCCCAGCCCGGCGAGACCGTGACCGCGGGCATCCGGTTGGAGATGGCCCCGGGCTGGCATACTTACTGGCGCAACCCGGGCGAGTCGGGCTTGGCCGCCGCGGTCGAGTGGACGTTGCCGCCGGGTATCCGCGCGGGCGCCCTCCAATGGCCCCCACCGGAGACCCACACAGCCGCTGGGTTGACGACCTATGTCTACCACGGCGTCGTGATGTTGTTGGTGCCGCTCGAGTTGGCCAAAGACCTGGCGCCCGGTCCCAAGGAAATCGCGGCGAAAGTCTCCTGGCTCGAATGCCAGGAAGCCTGCGTCACCGGCGACGCCCAGGTGAAGGCCACCCTCGCCATCGGCGCCCCAACCGCGCCTGCGACCGATGCCGAGGCGATCGAGAACTGGCGCCGGCGTTTGCCTCAGTCCGCCGCTGGCTTCCAGGTCAACGCCCAGTGGGACGGGGCGCCTAGCGGGAATACCGCTGCCCTCCTGCTCTCCGGAGCGGTACGCGATGGCTTCCGCCCGGCGAACTTCATGGCTTATGCCGACAACGACTTCGAGGTCCTTCCCGCCGTCGAGGTGTTGCCAGCAGATCCCGGCCGGTTCCTCTTGCGCAAACAGGTGAAGCGCTATGGCCCAGGCTTCCCGGCGGTGTTGTCGGGCATCTTCGTGGCCGCCGGCAGCGAGGCCGGCACGGCGCCCGCTTACGAAGTCCAACTCGAACCCGCCGCGGCTGGGACCGGCGCTGCCGCTTTGCCGGACCCCGTTCCGGGCGGTTCACTCGCGAGCCCGGCCGTGTCCGTGTCCGGGCCAACCCGGCCGGCCGGGTCGTTGTGGACGATGTTGGGGTTGGCGTTCTTGGGCGGACTCATCTTGAACGTGATGCCGTGCGTGTTGCCGGTGATCGCCCTGAAGATCCTGGGCTTTGTCCAGCAAAGCCAACAGACGCCGAGCCGGGTGCGCCTCTTGGGTGTGCTCTATGGGGCAGGGGTGCTGGTGTCCTTCTTGGCGCTGGGCGCGGTCGTGATCGGCGTGCAGCAGGCGGGCGGAGCGGCCAGTTGGGGGATGCAGATGCAGAACCCCTACTTCCGACTGGCCTTGCTGCTGGTCGTGCTCCTGGTGACCCTAAACCTGTTCGGACTCTTCGAGGTCACACTGGGCGGCGGCGCCATGACTGCGGCATCGACGCTGGCCTCGCGCGAAGGTGCCGTGGGCGCCTTTGCCAACGGCGTGCTGGCCACGGCGTTGGCTACCCCGTGCACGGCGCCGTTCCTGACCGTGGCCCTCGGCTTCGCGTTTACACAATCTCCCGGCGTGGTCCTCCTCATGTTCGCCGTCACCGCGCTAGGCTTGGCTGCGCCCTACGTGGTGCTCAGTTGGAAGCCGACTTGGTTGAAGTTCTTGCCTAAACCCGGACCGTGGATGGAGCGGTTCAAGGTCGCCATGGGCTTCCCGATGCTGGCCACGGCGATCTGGCTCTTCGACTTGACAGCTCCCACCTTCGGCTCGGGGGGCACGCTCTGGCTGGGCCTGCTCGTGGTGGTGTTGGCTCTGGCCGCTTGGGTCTGGGGCGAGTTCGTCCAGCGAGGCGCGCGATACAGGCCCTGGGCCATCGCGTTTTGTCTGGGGCTGCTGGCCTTGGGCTACGGGTACGTCCTCGAGCGACAGCTCCAGTGGCGGCACCCCCACGTCGCCATCCCCGAGGCGGGCATCGTCCAAGACTACCCAGATGGTCTCGAGTGGCACCGGTGGAGTCCTGCCGCCGTCGCTCAGGCCCGTGCGGCGGGGCGGCCTGTGCTGGTCGATTTCACGGCCAAATGGTGCCTGACGTGCCTGTCGAACAAGAAACTCGCCATCGACATCCCGGAGGTGCGCGCGCGGCTCAAAGAACTCAACGCGGTCGCAATGCGCGCCGACAATACCAACGTGGACCCGGCGATTGTGGACGAACTCAAGCGGTACGGCCGAGCCGGTGTGCCGCTGGTGTTAGTCTTTCCCGGGCGGGCAGAGGCGGCGCCGATCGAGCTGCCGGCTCTGTTAACCCCTGGCATTGTGATGGATGCACTCGAGAAAGTCCGACTGGCCACGCGCTGATTTGAATAATCGACCCGCCACTCGCCTCAGATAGGGGTGTGCGGCTGCCCCGGCCCGCCTCATGCAACCGGGGCAACCGGGTACTCGAAAGCCAAAAAGTCTCTGAACATGAAACCGATGATCAAGCTGCTCGCGGCCCTCCTGCTCGCCCCCTTGAGTGGGTTGGCTCAAGTTCAGGTGGGTCAACCGGCGCCCGATTTCACCGGCACCGACATCCACGGCAAGGCCCACAAACTCAGCGATTACCGCGGGAAGATCGTGATCTTGGAGGCCTACAACTTCGACTGCCCGTTCTGCGCCAACCATTACAAGACCGGCGCCATGCAGGCCCTCCAGTCCGCCGCCGTGAGCCGCGGCGCGGTGTGGTTGATCGTCAACTCGACCGCCGCGGCGAACCCGAGCTACCGGAAACCCGAAGTCGCCCGCCAGGAGGTCACTCGCCAGGGCATCCAGGCCACTGCTTGGCTCGACGACCACACCGGCGCGATCGGCAAGCGATACGGCATGAAGACCACGCCCCACATGTTCGTGATCAATCCCAGTGGGGTGTTGGTCTATCAGGGCGCCATCGACGACCGCCCCGAGAGCAGCGGCGACCCTCGCCCCGCGCGCAACTATGTCCGGCAAGCCATCGAGTCGCTCATGGCGGGCCGCCCCGTCCCTCTCGCCGAGACCCAACCCTACGGTTGCTCGGTCAAGTACGCCGATTAGGACCTCTGGACCTGTTTCCCCAGCCCAAGAGGCGCCACCTAATCCACTCCTCCCCTGTCGCTGTTTCGCCGCCTCTCACTCAATTCTCCGGGTTTCTTATAGTTGACACCTACGGTCGCTCGGTCCACTACGCCAACTACGCCCCGATTCCCAGACGCAAAGCCGCGAGCTTGTCCGTCTCTCCCATGTCGCTTTCTGGCTGCGCTTTACCAATTCTCCGGGTTTATTATAGTTGACGCCCAGAGCGTGAGCCTTGTGGCCCTCCGGACGCCTAAGCCCTGGCCCTCACCCGCCGGTGCCGGTAGCAACGAACCTGACAGAGGTCCCCCTCCGGACCGAACCGAGACGCGCCATGCGGCTGCGGCGCGCTGAGGTTGCGGGCGCTGAGAGGGCGCTGAGAGGGCGCTGAGATTGCGCTTGCGCAGGTCGGGTCGGTTGTTAGAGTCCGCTCGGGAATTTGGGCTTTGGGTCGATCCGCCGCCACGCGCGGTGGTCTTTTTTTTCCTGGTGAACTCCAGAAACTGACAACGTGAAGATCTTTAGCGGGAATGCGAATCGGCCGCTGGCGGACGCCATCTGCAAGTCGATCGGGATCGAGTTGGGGCGGTGCGCGGTTTCGCAGTTTCCTGACGACGAGACCTTCGTGAAGATCGAGGAGAACGTGCGCGGGGAAGACACGTTCGTAGTGCAATCCTCCAGCCCGCCCAGCAACCATCACTTGATGGAGCTGTTCATCATGATGGACGCCCTGCGTCGGGCCAGCGCCAGCCGTATTACCGCTGTGTTGCCGTTTTACGGCTATGCTCGTCAGGACCGCAAAGACCAGCCGCGCGTGCCGATCACCGCCAAGCTGGTGGCGAATCTGTTGGTGGCGGCCGGCGCGCACCGGATTCTGACGATGGACCTGCACGCGCAGCAAATTCAGGGTTTTTTTGACATCCCGGTCGACCATTTGTACGCGGCTCCGGTCATCTACGATTACGTCAAGAAGAAGAAGATCGCCAACCTGGTGGTGGTCAGCCCGGACGTGGGCGGGTTGAAGATGGCCTACGCCTATTCGCAGGTGTTGGATGCGGATTTGGCGATCGTGGCCAAACGGCGCAGGAGCGCGACCGAGGTCGAGTCGATATCGGTGATCGGTGAGATCCGGGGCAAGAACGTGTTGATGGTGGACGACTTAACGGAGACGGCGGGGACGTTGACGACGGCGGCTGCCCTGCTCAAGCGGCGGGGGGCGCGCCAGATCTTGGCATGCGTGTCCCACGCCATATTGAACGATTTAGGCGTCGCCCGGCTTCGAAAATCAAACATTGACGAACTGATCACCACTGATACAGTCCACCGCCCCGTGATTGACGGGGTGAAGATTACCACGTTGTCCGTGGCTGGTCTGCTGGGCGAAGCGATCAAGCGGATTCACACCAATTCCTCCGTCACTTCGCTCTTCGAGTTCCAGGGCGGGCGTATTGGCTAGTAGTGCACCGGCCCCGCGCGTTCGGGTCCGGCAAAACATGACATGAAATCTGTTCCTTTGAACGTTTACCCGCGGACGGCCCTCCGGCGCTCCGCTGTCAAGAAGTTGCGTGGGGCCTCCCGCGTGCCGGCGGTCATCTACGGCCGCAGGCGCGATACTCAGAGTCTGGAGATCCGACAGAAAGAACTCGAGGACCTGGTCCAGCACTCCGCTTCCGAGAACATTTTGGTCGACCTGACGGTGGCCGGCGACACGCAACCCGCCCGGTTGGCCCTCGTTCAGGAAGTGCAGCATCACCCGCTCTCGGGCCAGATCCTGCATGTGGATTTCCACGAAGTTGCGGCCGACGAGCTGGTGACCGTGGGGGTGCCGGTGGAGACCACCGGCGAGGCGATTGGGGTCAAGACCGCCTCGGGGGTGTTGGAGCACGTCCTGTTCAAGCTCAAAGTTCGGGGCCTGCCGAAGGACCTCCCAGAGGTCCTGATGGTGGACGTGTCGCACCTGAACATCGGCGACGCGATCCATATCGGCGACATCGCGACCCCGCCCGGCTGCGAGATCCTCGGCGACAAGGCGATCCCGGTCATCGCCGTGTCCGCGCCGATCACTGAGGCGGAGGAAGCGGCCGCAGAGGCGGCTGCCGCCGAAGCCGCCCCGGGCGAACCGGAGGTCCTCAAGGAGAAGAAGGAGGAGGGTGCGCCCGGTGCCGAAGGCGCGCCGGAAAAGGGTGCCGCGCCGGCTGGGGACAAGGACAAGGAGAAGGACAAAGACAAGGGCGCGGAGAAGAAGAAATAGCCGGTCCGAGGGCGCGGATGCCCAGCGGTGTGCCGGCGGCGTGGCGCGCGCGTGGAGGATCTTCATCTCATTGTGGGCCTCGGCAACCCGGGCGGCGAGTACGCGCGAACACGACACAACGCGGGGTTCCAGCTCACCGAGCGGTTGGCTGGGCAGTGGTCGGCGGGGTGGCGGAACGAGCGGGCCTTCAAAGCGTGGCTGGCGGAGGCCGCCGTGGGCCGGCGGCGGTGCTTGCTGGCACGGCCGCAGACGTACATGAATGCCAGCGGGGAAGCGGTGGCGGCGTTGGTGAAGAACTATCAGGTGGCGGTAGCGCGGGTGTTGGTGGTTGTGGACGACGCGGACCTGCCGTTGGGCGAGCTGCGGATGCGCACGCGCGGCGGCAGCGGTGGCCATCATGGCCTCGAGTCCGTCGAGCAGCATTTGGGTCGGCGGGATTACCCCCGGTTGCGCCTGGGGATTGGCCGGCAGCAGCAAGCCGCGGATCGGGAAATCACCGGGCACGTCCTGGGCCGATTCCGCGCGGATGAATGGGCGACGTTTGAAAAAGTGTTGGAGCGCGGCGGCGAGCTGGTATGCTGCTGGCTTCAAGCGGGTGCGACCGTGGCGATGAATCGATTTAACGGGGTGGTAGATACCCCCCAACCAAAGGATCATTGAGTGAAACGTTACGAAGGCTTGTTTATCCTGAACACAGCCGGCCGCGAGGAAGGAGTCAAAGAGATGGTCGACCGCGTCTCCGCGGAGATCACCTCCCTGGGTGGCCAAATCGAGACCGTGCAGAAGATGGATAAGCGCGCGTTCAGCCGCGTGGCGGACAAGAAACACAGCGCGGGGTTCTACGTGAACATCATCTTTGCGGCGACGCCCGCCGCGATTGCCCAGTTGCGCCACCGCTTTGCGCTCAGCGAAGACGTCTTCCGCGCCCTCTTCACCACGGCACCCGCCCCGAAGGCCCCCGCCCCCGCCGCTTGAGTGCAGGGGCCCCCTTGCCTATGGCCAGCTTTAACAAAGTCATCCTTGCGGGTAACCTGACCCGTGACCCGGAGTTGCGCTACACCCCAAAAGGCACCGCGATTGCGCGGTTGGGTCTGGCGGTCAACCGCACCTACCGCACCGAGGCGGGCGAACAAAAGGACGAAGTCACCTTCATCGACATCGACGCCTTCGGCCGCCAGGCCGAGGTCATCGGCCAATACCTCAAGAAGGGGCGGCCGGTGCTCATCGAGGGCCGGTTGCGGCTGGACCAATGGGAAGACAAGAACACCCACCAGAAGCAGAGCAAGTTGAAGGTCGTGCTCGAGTCGTTTTCGTTCCTCGATTCCGGACGGGGCGGCGACAGCGCGCCGGCGGCAACCGACCCAGCCGCACCCGCCCGTCCCGCCCCCACGCGGGCCCCCGC
>VHCO01000054.1 GCA_016871715.1 Verrucomicrobiota bacterium | reverse complement strand
CGCGCCCTGCTATGGGGACTGTCAAGTCTTGTTGCGGCGTTTGTTTAGTAGGATGGGGTACCTGCACTTTGTGTGAGCCATCCAATTTGGCTTATGGCGCCTTCTGTGGAGGTGCCCAGGTAGGGGCAATGGTCCCCCGATCGGCGTCCATGGGGGGGCGCCTCCCTGCACAGGTCGCATCCCGCCAACCGATCTCAGCAGCAACCTGCGACCTTTCGAACGAAGGAAACCGACTGGACGCAGCCGCGCCGGTTTCCCTCGTCCGTTTCTATAGGGCACCAAGCCCATACACCAGGGCTGGGTGCGGGTCAATCTTCGGATCCAGGCCCAGTTCCGATCGCTGCTCACGAACCTTCTCCACCTCACTCTCCGGGCAAACGTTTCTCCGACGGTGTGTCCGTCAGCCACGCTGACGTCACGACCTGCTATCCGGGTCGTTGGCTGAGGCCAGCCAGCGCCCATTATGGTGATGTCCGTATCCATCAGAGTGTCGGAAAACGAGCGCGCCCAATCTACCGACCGGCCACCTCAGTGGCCAAGGGCGCGTACGGGTCGCGCGCCGTTTTCCGGAAAGTCAGCGCTGAGAAGATCGTTCATGGCAACCGGCTCCTGCCCTTTAGGCCGCCGTCATCACCCAACCCAGTTGCTCGGCAGTCTTGCGACCGGTCTTCCACCGCCACCAATCCACCAACAGTTGCCGAGCAAAGGCGATAATCGCCCGTTTTCGAGCACGGGCCTTGGCCTTGGGATTGAGCAGGATGTGCTTCCACTTCTGCACCAGGTAGTACTCGGGCTGATAGAACACCATGCGCCAGGACACTTCCACCAACTCGGTGCGTAGACGCTTATTACCCGCCTTGGTGATGCTCAAGTCGGCGGCGCTCTGGCCTGAAGCACTCACCCCACCGCTCAATCCAGCGTAACTGCCGGCCTGACGGCGGTTGCCAAAGCGCGTCCAGTCGACCACCTCGCCATCGATGTTCTCGTGGGTCAGGCTCCCCATCCCCTTGGGCAGCACCTTAGGCGCACCCGCTTGGATTTGCTCGGTCAACTGGCCCACGCTCTGGTCGATCGCGATGATCAAGGGGCGAAACACTTCCAACCGCTCCACCAACCACGGAGCCAGCTTGCCTGCCAACCCTGCCCAGCGGGCCGGCTTCCACCAGTTGTTGGTTTCCCGGATCCCGTGCAAGAGCATCAGGCTGCGCCCCTGCGCCGCCAGGCTCAGTCGCTGCTGGCGCAGTTGCTGACGCTGCCGGTTGCGGGCTCGCTTCTGCTCCTGGGCCTCGGTCGGCACCCGCACGATCGCCAGCGCCTTCTCGTTGCCCGCCAGGAAGCGGTCCAGGCGCGTGGCCAGCTCCAGTGCATCGGTCCGATCGTTGTTGACCCCGCTGCAACGCTCGTCCAGACAGCTCGGGCAGACCACGTAGTTGCGGATCCCCAGGGCGCTCAGTTGCCGGTGCAGCCAGAAGCCGGTCGGCCCGGCTTCGTAGCAACTGATCACCTCCTGCGCCTGGCTCTTCTGCTTGAGCGCCCATTCCAGGAAGCGGTTGGGGGTCATCTTCTGCGGCGGCTGGGGCTTGGCCCCGTCGACCATACGCACGACCATCAGATCGGCCGCATGCACATCCAGGGCCAGTTTGATTTGCCGGTAGGGTGGCGACCCTGCCTCCGATCCCGGCGCGGCTTTGGGGGCGCTGGCGACTTGCACTCCGCCAGCTTGAGCGGTAAGGATTGCGTGTTGGTTATTCATACACCTGGTGGACGTCGCATATTTTTTGCACGTCCGCCAGCTTTCATGCCATCTACCGGCATCCGGGTCGGCAACGGAGAGCGGGCGTCTCGCCCGCTTCGCTGCGGCCACCTCGCTCCGCCGCGGTTGGCGGCGCGCAGCGGAGTGCGCGCCCTACCGGCATCCGGATCTAACGAGAAGAGGCCGGAGTCACCTCCGGCCTCTTGTGGCTGCTAGGCTTTTTGGCCTTTAGCCAGGCCTCGGCTTATCCCGGCTTACCGTCGGATCCGGTAGAACTTGGTACCGGTCGCCTCGACGGTCTGTGGGTTGGCCTGGCTAGCCGCGGCGGTCCAACCGATGGGCGCGGTGAGCGAGGTGGCCTCTTCCAACGTGCCGGTGCCGGTCCAGGAGATCGTCACCTTGCCATCGACGGGGCCGGTGATGGACAGGGCGACCTGCTGGAGCGGAACGACATCATAGTAGGCCCTGATGGCGTTCGGATTGGTGCGGTCGTTGATGAGAATCTTCTCGTTGTTTGGCCCGTAAGAGAAGAACTCGACGTTGCCACCGCCGCCGCCTTGATACCAGACCAGACGCACCGGGTACAACCCAGCCACCGGGGTGACGAAGGCGAAGGGGATGTCCCGCGCGCCGGCGCCGCGGTCGATGGTGAATAGAACGGCGCCGTCGGTCTGGCCGGGCAGGCCGATCTGCACTCTCCAGCCGTCATCGCCGCCGACGGCGAACTTCTGGTAGCCCGCCGGCAGATCCAGATAGGCGAAGATCTCGGCGGTGAGGTTCTCGAAGCGAGCGGCGCCACTCAGGCCCGTCCCTGGGATACCGGGAACTGCCTCGTCGGCTTGGCCGGTCCGAGCCGCTTGGAAGTTGCCGATGTCGCTGGGCGTGTTACCCGGGTTCTTGGTGACGTTCCAGTTGATCGTGCCCGGCACAAGATAGGAACCATCGGGTTCCGGCCCCGGCGTCGCCACGTTGGCGGGTGTACCGGCCAACTGCGCTTCAGCAGCGGCGGCGGTGTTCCCGCCCGCGCGGCCAGCGGCGGCCTGGACGACCTTGGCGCGGAAGCCGACCTTAGCCGCTTCGAGGCGGGCGAGTGGCACGGCGACGCTGGCGTCCACCGTGACGTTACTGATCACGTTGAAGATCCAGTAGTTGGTCGTACCGGCGTAGACCAAGCCGGCGATGTGATTCGAGCTGGACGACAGCGGCGTGGGCGGCGTGTACAAGACCAGCTTGTCGGTCGAACCGGAGATCGAGGTGACCGTCGGCGTGACGCTCTCGCCATCCAGGATCATCCCGACGCTGCCGCTGCCCAGATCGGCCACCACGGCGCCGACGGCATCGCCGAAGGGCCGGATGGTGGGACTGTCGTTGGCGATATCCGCAGGGTTGCCACTGCCGACCTTCAAGGTGATGGGGCCGGGGCCGCTCTGCTGATGTTGGTTCTGCCACAGGGTGACGGCGGCACCCGCATTGACGCGCGGGTTGGTGACGCCGATGTAGGGCATCGGGTAGACCGAGGCCTTGACCCAAGGCCGAGCCGGGCCGCTGTAGGCGTTGTAGGTGGCGATCGAGGAGATCGTCTGCCCCGGATTCGCCACCACCGACGGAAACGCGCCGCTGATGTCGTTGACCAGGATCTGGGTGCCGGTCTGCCGATCGAGCTGGAGGAACTCGAGGTTCACACCGCCGCCGCCCTGCCAGAAGAGGATGCGGAAGGGATAAATGCCGTCCTCGGCCACGATGACGTTGAAGGCCGCGTTCGGGTTGTGCACCGGGTTTCCATTCTGACCGCCCGGGCCATTGCGGAAGCCCAGGAGCGTGCCCAGGGTGTCCCGGGCGTTCGGGGCGGAGATGCAGACCCAGCCGTCGTCGACGTTGAGGCCGAGCACATGCGCCCCGGCCTTGAGCTCGAGGTACGTGACGATTTCGTGCACGGAGTTGTCGAGTCCGACCGCGGTCGAGCCGGAGGTCCCGGCGCCGGGCAGCCCCGGCACGGCGAAATCCGCGTTAAAGATGCCGGCGTTGGCGGGGGCACCGCCCGCGCCAGAGTTCCAGTTGAGCACGTCGAACATGTCGTAGCTCCGGTCCGCGTTCGGGCCGGCCACGGCCAGGTTCGGGTACGGCTGGTTATCCGAGAGCCGGATGTAGCCGTTGTTAATCTGGATTTCCGGTCGCGGCATGTTGTTGCCGCCGCCGCCGTTGCCCGAGTAACGGTTGCCGTTGCCCTGGTTGGCGTCGCCGGAGCGATCGATTTGGAATGCCTTCACGTTGAAGCCCGCGCCGGTGACTTGCGAGGCAAGCACCTTGTTGGCGGGCGGTATCGGCCAGGTATAAGCGGGCACGTTGAAGGCCCACGTATTGGTGACGCTAACCGGGTTACCGCCCGAGTTGTACGCGTAGATCAGGGTGACGTTGTTCGTGCCCGAGAACAGGAGGTTCGAGACCGAGCTGGCCCGGCGCACGGTGGTCACGCTGCCGGCCTTGCTGCTGGTGATGGTCTGATCCACGTTGTTGATGCGCAGGACGACCGAGTTGGCGTTGAGCGGGATTGCCCCGTCTTTGATGTCGATGATCACCGGGTCGTCGGCGAAGGCGTACCCGTAGTTGACGGTCGGCAGCGTGCGCGACACCCAAGGGCGACTGACCGTGCTGGACTGATAGGCCTTGACCGCGTTTGCATTAGCGGGATCGTTGACCAAAACCCGCTCGCCGGTGGCGAGATCCACGGTGTAAAACTCGCAACCGTCGCCGCCACCCGTCTCCCAGTACATCAACCGCACCGGGTAGAACCCGTCGTTGGGCACCACCACATTCATCGTGCTCTCAGTGAAGCCACGATCGCCGGCCGTGCCGAGTTGCGTGCCGGCCACGTCGCCTGGGCCCCAGCCGAAGGAGAGGCGGAAACCATCGTCGCTATTGACGGCGAACCGATAGGACGTGCCCGCCTTCAGCTCGAGGATGGTCTCGATCGACACCACATAGCGGTCCGTGGGCGCCGCGCCCCAACCCGGGATGCCCGGCACGCCTTCGTCGTTCGGGAAAGCGCCGCTGGCGCCGCCGACCGTCGAGTTCCAATTCACCACGCCGGGGATGTCGTACATGCCATCCTGCGCGGCGAAGGTGGGATCCGCGCCATTGATGAAGGGCTGGTTGGTCCAGGGGTCGATATAGCCGTCGGCGATCTGCCGCTCGGCGTTTGGCACCAGACCCGTCGCCGGATTCCGATACACATCGATCTGATTCACTTTGGCGCGGAAGCCGCGTTTGGACGCGTCGGCTGAGGCCAAGGCGTAAGCCGCGGGAATGGTGGTGTAGGCCGCGACGGTGAAGCTGCCGCTGCGTTGGAGCGGGTTACCGGCATTGTCCCTGGCGGAGAACGCCCAGGTGTGCGTCGAGCCCGAGGCGAACAGGGGCGAGCGGATATGCGTCACGGTGGTCACCGTGCCGAGCTTGTCCAGGGTGATGGCAGCGTCCTGGCCATTGATCAGGAGCTTGGCCGTGCCAGGATCCAACTGCGTGTCGACGCCGTCCGTCACCCGCAACAGAACCCACGACGGCGCCGGGGTGATGTCGGAGATGAGCGGGATCCGGACGCCACCGAACTTGCCGAAATACTCGATTTCGGCCAGTTGATGCGTGGGCCCGGGGGTCTCGGTGGCCTGATAGCGGATGAACTTGTACAGCGGCGTGGGATCGGCCAGGTCGATCCGGACCACTTGATTGCGCGCCGTCCAGAGGGAGGCGGCGCTGTCGCGCGTATAGATGGGCGTCCAACTGGTGCCGTTGTTCGAGCCGAGGATCTGGAACTTGGTCGGATCGCCGCTCGGATCGCCGTCGGCGGAGGAGAGGGTGAAGTGCGTGAAGGCCACGCCGCGCGGGAACTCGACGGTCACGTTCAACGGGTTGGCCGCGGTAGCGTCGTCGCAGCACCACTTGTTGTTAACGCCCTCGACCGCATTGTCAAAGACGTTAAAGGCGCCGTCGTTGCCGAACTGCGGCTTGTTGTTCGCTGTGATGGCGGTCCAGTTCCAGGAGGGATCGGTCGGGCCAGCGGCTTTGTTGCCGTCGTTCTCGGGGTCGGTAAGGTCACCCTTGAGCAGCGCCGCGTTGCCGGTGCCGAGGATTTCTTCCGACAGGGCACCTCCCGGCAAGCCAAAGTACTCGATTTCGACGATCTGGAAGAAGGCCGTGGCGGTGGTGTAGGGCGGCGTCGAATAGGTCGCCGAGCATTGGAAGCGGATGAAGGTGTAGGGCCGCGCGGGCTTGTTCAGGGTGAATTTGTTCACCTGGTTGCGCACAGTGCCCCAGAGGCCGTTGACGTCGTTGGTCGTCGTGGTCCGGTTGGCGATGGCCGTCCCGCCGCCGATCTGGGTGAAGATCGGCTCGAAGGTGTAGCCGTCGTTCGAACCGAGGATCTGCCAGTCGCGCGGGTCCCGCGCCGGGGTATCGTTGCCGGAGGTGATGGTGAAGTGCGTCAGGCGGTGGCGCTCGTGGAGTTCGACGGTGATGTGCAGCGGGTTGGCGGCTAGTGTGGCTGGCGTCATCGGCTCGCCGCAGCACCACTTGTTGTTGCCGCCCCCGTCGGCGATGTTGTCGAAGACGTTGTAAGAAAACTCGCCGCCGCCAAACCCAGGCTCGGCATTGGACGAAATCGATTTCCAGTTCCACGAGGGGTCAGCCGGGCCGGCCCCTTCGTTGCCGTCGTTCTCTGGGTCGGTCAGGTCACCGCCGAGCAGCGCGGCGGTACCGATGCCCAGGATTTCCATCGTCGCTCCGCTGGCGAGCGTAGCCGAGGCGAAGGCGGGAGCGCTGCTGCCCACTACGAAGAGTAGGCAGAACAGCAAGCTCGCGCGTCGTAGCCATCGACCGAGCGCTGGCCGGCGCGATATGAGGTTAATGGTTTTGTTCATGGGTAGTTGCTTTGGGGTTCTTTCGTTAACTCAGTTCGAGGTGCACGGGCGCGTGTTATCCGCCGGAGTTGGCAGCTCTGTCAAGACCCATGCGTGCGATTTCTTTGGAATCGGTGACGGCCCGGCTTGGCCCTAGGGGATTCCCCTACGTTGCAGTCAGGTAGCGAAGTTATTGTACCCGCTTGCACTACCAACAAAGTACTTTAAACCGCAAGATTCTACTTAATAGCTCTGCTTCGGGTAGGGCGAGGCTCCCGCCGAGCCGCGGCATGTGTCCACCAGGTAGGGCGAGGCTGCCGAGCCGACGCAAAGGTAGAAGAAGCTATGCGCGCGGCGGCTCGGCGGGAGCCTCGCCCTACCCGGCGCTTGGGTTTTCACACAGCCTCCTCAGAGCCGCGCCCCGAAGTTGACCTGTCAACCAGATGCATTGGGGTTCGAAAACACCAAGGTGCGTAAGGTAGAGATGAGGGTTTACTGCCCGGGGGTGCGCAGATCCGCCGGCCACTGGATGCCGGGTTGTTTGGCCAACACCGCATACAAGTCCTGCAGCCCTCGAACCATCCCCACCACGACGTTGGTGCCAACGATGGTCTGAGGCATTCGGGTTTGGCGATAGTGCAGGGCGTTGGTGGCATAGATGCCGATGCCTTGCTGGAGTTGGCGCTCGACCCACGGATCCCGCAGCGCTTGGGTGAGCGCGTTGGTGCCGACCAGTTGTTCGGCGAATGCGCGTGCCTGGGCTGGGGGCGGCGGGTGTTCCGGCTTGAGGATCCACTCGTCGAATCGTTCCAAGGTTTCGCGGTTGGTACGCCACAGGGCCAAGGACAACCGGGCGTACTCGCACGCGTCGGTGTGGTCCGGGTGATTCCAGCGAACCACCGCGTTGCAGTTCGAGTTCAGGGGCACCGGCAGGCTGACGATGGCGATCTGGTTGCTGAGCGTCTGGTAAACTTGCCGCAACAGGCCGTGCATGATCCGACAATGGTGACAGGTGTAATCGCGCAGACTGATGAGCACCACGGGGGCGCTCGGCGAGCCCAGCAAAGGCACCTCGTCGAGGTCGAGTTGGATGGCGCCGCCGTGCACCGACAAGGCGTGGCGCACCGCCGGCTGCGATGGAGTCGGTACCGCGCGTGGTTCCGCCTCCCGAGCGGTCGGCGGAGCCACGATGGCCTCGGTCGGTCGAGCCGCCGGCTGAGTCGGCGCCGTGGCTGTGGCGTTCGTCGGTGTGGGTTGGAGCCGTGCCGGGTCGAGCGCACTGACCCGGAAGGTCTTGGGCTGGTAGATCAGTTGCCCCGTCACCAGCAGGGCCAGTGCGCCTGCACTGGCCCACACCAATCGCCAGGCTGTGGCTGGTCGCACGAACACCTCCTGATCGATCTTCCACGCCTTGCCCTGCGGAGCGCGGAAGGGCGCTTGGGTCAGGATGAGCACCGCCGCCAGCGCCCCGGCGCCGTGCGCCGCCATGCAATACGGGCAAAAGGCTCGGAGGACCGCGGCCTGCAACACCACGAACCACAGGACCGCGCCCAACACCGCCACTGCGCACAAGACCAGGACGCCCCACGCCCAACGTTGCTGCGCCGGAGTGGTCCGCGGCTTCAAACGGAACGTCGTGCCCAGCGCCAGGGCGTAAAGCCCCAAAGCCGGCAGGCTCACGGGAATGCCGAACCACGTTGACCACCGGCTTTGGAGCACCCGGTCACAACCCGATTCCGGTCCGCAACCGGCCACGCCGCCCCCGCGCAGCGCGGCCCAGCCCAGGTAAGCCGAGAGCGCAAGCGCCACGGCAAGCAGGCCGGCCCAAACCAGCCGCACCTTGGGTGAACCGTAGCGGCACACGGTGGCGACTTCGGCTTCGGCTTTGGCTACAGCTTGGGCTTTGGCTTTGGTCTTGGCTTTGGCTCTCCTGGACATAGTCAACCGAAGTCAGGTTGTGCGTTTGCCAACTCGACGTTCGCGCAGCTACAGCGAGCCAGGCGGGGCCGAGCTCTCCTCGACCAGGACAAAGACCTGACGAGGTCGAAAATCCGCCAACTCGACTCCGGCCGGCAGGGAAAACTCGCCTTCGGAGATCGGCAACATCTGGAAGCCGCGCACCAGGTTGGTCATGCCTAACTGGAGTCGGAAATCCCGCGGTTGCACCTCACCCAGCAGTCGGCGCGGGCCAGCAACCCGGGCCTCGACCACCGAAGGATTGATCTGGACGATGCTCAACCCGGACGGCGCCGAAGCAGACTCGACGGTGACCGTGACGTACCTGCTCACGACCTCGGAGGGGTAGGCCAGCACCCACCAGAGCAGCAGGGCGATGCCCAGCGCGGCGGCTTTGGCCCGCAGATCGTGCGCGAACAACGTGCGAAGCGGATGAGCCTGCAGCTCCGGCACCGCCGTTTGACAGTGGACCTCGGTCAACTGCTGCAGGCGCGCCTGATCGGCCACCACCTCCAGCTTGCCCTTGTGCGCCACGCTGATCGTCCCCCGTTCCTCCGAGACCACCAGCGCCAACGCGTCGGTCTGTTCGGAAAGACCCAGAGCCGCCGCATGCCGGGTGCCGCGCGGGCCGAGCGCCTCGGCATTCCGGGTGAGGGGCAACCGGACACCTAACCGCTCGACGCGCCCGCGACGGATGATCACCGCGCCATCGTGCCCCGGCGAATGCGGGTCGAAGATGCTCTTGAGCAGGGGCTCGCTGAGCTTGGCCCCCACCTCGACCCCACCGTCCACGTGCCGGTCGACCGCGTCATGGCCCACCAGCACAACCAGCGCCCCCACTCGCTCGCGCGCCAAATCGTCCAAGGAGTCGACCAAGATCTGCACCTCCGCGCGCGGCAGGGGACGACCGGCGGGCCTGCGGCCGGCCCAGGCGCGGCTCAAACCCCATTTGGCGATTTGCTCGAACAACTGCCGCAATTCCTCCTGGAAAATCACGACCAGGACAATGACGAAGATGGCGAAGAAAGCCTGCAACACCGCCGTGGTGAGCACCAACCCAAAGCGGACCGCCCCGAGGTAAATCCCCCCCAGGATAATCAGCCCGCCCAAGATCAAGCTCGCCTGGCACATCCGCCGCAGCCACACCAGCAGTCCGTAGATCATCAACCCCATCAGCCCGATGTCCACGCAACCCGCGATCCCAACCTCGGAGGCCCAAGTCGAGAGCCGGAACACGAACCGACGGTAGGTGCTCGATGGCGTGAAGTCAACGACCCGCCCGCGTTCGCGCTCCGCGGCTCCGCGGCGCGCAGCGGAGTGCGCGCCCTACCCACCGACTTGTAGTTCACCACGCTGACGGATGAGTGGCGAACGCTTCCCGGCCTAAGCCCAGCAACGATCGCTTCCGTCAGGCCGATGGCTGCGCCGGCCCACCATGCGCGCGCAGGTGCGCGAGCAACGCCTCCGCGGAGGCATCGGCGAAGCGGGGGTCATTGATCGCGCAGTCCATCTCGACGACCGGGATGTCCGGGCGTAACTCCGCCTTGAGGGCCGCGTACAAGGCGCCATCGGCTTCCGCATCGTGAAAGGCTTGCCCCGGTGCGCCGATCAGGCTGCCGCCGCGCAGCGGCAACAAGACCGTGACGGGTCCGGTCGAGAGATTCAGTTTGCGCGCGAGGAGGACGCCCAACTCGCGGTTCTCCGCCGGCGTGGTGCGCATGAGGGTCACTTGGGGGTTGTGCGGGTAGAACCTGCGTCCGCGGAACTTGTCAGGCACGGTCTCCGGTGGGCCGAAGTTGACCATATCCAGGCAACCGGTCGAGACGACCGCCGGCACGCCGCGCAAGGCGGCGGCCTCGAGCCGGCGAGGTCCAGCGGAAAGGACGCCCCCGACGAGTTCATCCGCCCACTCGGTCGTGGTCAGATCGAGCACCCCAGCCACCAGGCCTGCCTCGACCAGAGATTCGAGGGTGCGTCCGCCGGTGCCGGTGGCGTGGAAGACCAGCACTTCATAGCCGGCCTCTTCGAGGAGGCGGTGGGCGCGATCGACACACGGCGTGGTATTGCCGAACTGACTGGCGACAACGATCGGTTTGTCTGCGACAGCGGGCGGCTGGACCTCGACCATGCCGCAGATGGCTCCGGCGGCTCGCGCAAAGAGCACGCGAGAGAGGCGGTTCAGGCCCGCCACATCGACAATGCTCGGGAACATGACGATGTCCTTCACGTCAACATAGGGCGCCGTGTTGCCGCTGGCGAGCGTCGAGACCATCAGCTTGGGAAAGCCAAGGGGCAAGGCCCGCATGGCGGCCGTGGCAATCGCCGTGCCCCCGCCACCGCCCAAAGAAATGACCCCATGAATCTGCCCAGCGGCGGCGAGTCGGGCCAGCACGACCGGCGCGCCGCGGGCCATGGCGGCCACAGCAGCGCCCCGGTCTTGGGCGGCAACCAAGGCAGCCAAATCGGCCTCAGCGGCTTGGGCGACCTCGCGGCGGGCGATGTCCGGAGGTAAGCCGGGCTCGCCCAGGATCCCAACGTCAATCACCAGCGTTCGATGACCGCGCTCGCGGATGCGCTCGGCGACGAAGCGATGCTCGGCGCCTTTGGTGTCCATGGTTCCCAGGATAGCGATCGTAGGCATAAGAGCTCTCAGTCAGGCGCGGCGCCGGCACGGGCGGGAGTCGAATGGGCAGCGGCTGCCGGATCTGGTTCGGCCAGTTCAGCGGTGATGCTCACGAAGGTGGGGGCCACGGCGTTGCGGTAGCTTTCGAGCTGCAGCCAGGCGATGGTTCCGCGTCCCGCCACATCCAGACTAAACCAGCGGACCTGGGCGTTGGCCTGGACCAAGTCCGCCACGGCTCGTGAGCCGGGCACGTCCGAGTGGCCCAAGTAGTCGGCGAACTCGACGCCGTTACGCAACACGAACTCCTCGACTTGGCCATCGGCAAAATGGAGTGTGACCTTGGCGACCGGCAGATGCTTGCGGTCGTCCCCCCCGCTTGGCCATGCCCACCCGCCCACGCCACCCAGGAAATACAACCGGCGCACCGCCAAGCCCACCGCGACCTCGACTTGTTGCGGCAAGCTTTGGGCGTGGCCAGCGCCACCTCGCAGGACCAACACGTTGTTGCCGGTCGGGCTCTTGGCGGGACTGACGATGTCGAACGGCACCTCGCCCACACGAACGATGCCCCACCGGCGGAACTTGAGGGTCTCCTCCTTGGCCTCCGGATGGCTGTAGATGCCGTACGAAGTGTTCGCGGTGAAAACGGGGGTCAAGTCGAGGATGCGAAAGCGGAGTTCGTCCGCGCACAGGTAAGCCAGCAGATCCCGCAGGTTTTCGGCGCCCAACGCCTCGAACCCTTCGGGCATGAGCGACAGACTGCCGGTACGCCGGCTTTGGACATTTGCTTTCCTAAGGGTGTAGTCGCCAGAGGCGTTGCGCAGGACCAGTTCGGCATTGTTCTCCCGCGCCACGATGCCGTCGTAAGCCAGATCGTCCCGGGTCTCGACGCTGACACTGAGGAAGTTGGGCTCGACGACGCGGTTGGGGTCGAGGATGTGCACCAACAGGTCGGCCGCGCCGTGGGCGCCCATGCCGGTGAGGTCCGGCGCCAAGTCACGGCCGGTCGCCTGGTACCGGTGGCAGCCGGCGCAGTTGGCCGAGAACAGGTCACGGCCCCTGGCGAGGTCGCCCCCGGGGCGTTGGATCGCAGGGAGCAATTGGGCGATCAGAGCCTCTTTCTCCTGCCGGACCGGGGCGCGTAAGGCTTCGAGCAGGGCGTTGGCGCGGGTGGCCACGGCGTCGTCCGGATGGGTTCGCAGCCGATGGAGCCGAGCCGGTCCCAGCGCCAGCGGGGCAAGGCGTTGTTGTGCCAGGGCATCGAGAAGTTGCCCGGCCCAAGCCCCACGCCGAAGCAACTGGGCAAAGGCAGCCTCGCGCAACTCCTCGGTTAGGTTCGCGTAGGCCGCGATCAACTGGTCGGCCGCGGCGGGTGCGGCAGTGGTGCCAAGGGCTTTGATCGCGCGCGCCTGCAAGGGGCCGGACGCGGAACCCGAGCTCAGGAGTTGGCCGACGGCACCCACGATCTGCGGGTCGAGGTGCTCGACCCCGAGCAGGTTCATCGCCATCTGGCCGCGCGTCGCATCCGGGAGGGTCGCGTCAGCGAGCTGGGCCAGGAGCATCGCGCTGACCGGCTTCAGTTCCGCCGCGAGCGTCCCCTGTCGGTCCCAGCGCGCCAACAAGGGCAAGGTGGCCCCGGGCAAGCCCGACTCGCGCGACTCGAGCAAGCGAGCCAAGGCGGCCTGGAGTTCGGGGTTCCATTCGGGCACGACCTGGGCGCGCAGCGTGCCAGCCAGGCTCTCGATCGCCACGCGCTTGAGGAGGTCGGTGGTTCGAGGTTGCTGCGCCAAGAACGTCACTAACGCGACCGCCGCGGTCGCGTCTTGCTGATCCGCCAACAACCGCGTCGTGTGCCTCACGAAATCCACCAACAGGGCTTGGTCCGGCGCCGCAAAAGCCGCCTCGATGAAGAGCAACGGATCCGCTGCCACCACGCCGAGCGCGGCCGACTGCAGGTACGGATCACCGAGGGTGCTCCAGAGTTCGGCCACGATCTTAGCCACGCCCGGGGTGGTGCGGAAAGTGGCTAAGGCGATCAGGGCCTGGAGTCGGGCGCGCGGGTCCGCATCGTAGACCCGAGCGCGGACGACGGCCAGGTTGGGCACCACCTGGGAGTTGTCGCGTTGGGCGACGATCCTCAGGGCGCCCTTGCGCACGATCGGTTCCGGGTCGTCGAGGGCGGCCACCAGCAGGGGGTTGCCCAGTTGGCCCAGGTTCTCGAGCACGTGCAACGCGTGGAGGCGCGCCACCGGCTCGCCTGGACCCCGGGCCAAGGCAACCAACGCGCCGGTCTCGCTCCCCGCGCCGTGCTCGGTGAGCAGCCGGTGCGCGGTTTGGCGCGTCCAACCGTTCGGGCTAAAGAGGGCTTGAACCCACACGCTGGGGTCGCCCGCCTCGAGCGCCGGCCGGCGGAGCCGTCGCGCTTCACGGTGCTGGACCCGCCAGAGCCTGGCGAAGTGGTGGTCGCGATCGGGGCGGGTAGCGGCGTTGTGCGCGCCATGCGGCGGTCCCCGGGGGTCGTTGTGGATCACCGCTTGGTTATACCAATCGACGACGTAGAGCGCTCCCTCGGGCCCGGTGCGCACATGAATGGGTCGGAACCAGAGATCGCTACTGGTGATAAACTCGACCTCTTCGCGACCGCGTTCCTTGGTCGCGCGGTAGGTGATGCCCTGAGGGGCGAGCACATCGCAGTGCACAAGATTGACCGTCGGTTCGGTGAGAAAGTGCAGGCCATGGAACCGCTCCGGCCAGGCCCCGCCGTCGTAGACGCACGCGCCCGATGCCGCCGTGAACATCCCCACCCAGTCGATTTGCCGGTAGGCCGGCCGGGTGTGTTGCACGGCGGGAAAGACCTTCTGATGATCCGGAATCACCGCGGACGCGCGCACGCCCCCGACGTTGCCTCGAGCGAGCGCAGACTCCGGCAGGACAATGTGCAGGAGGTGCTCGCCGCAGGTGGCGGTGGTGTAGAACATCTCGCCATCCGGGGCGAAGTCGAACCCCCAAGTGTTGCAACTGCCCGAAGCCACCTGTTCGAGAGCGGTGCCGTCCGGACGGAACCGGATAATGCCCGCGCTCAGGCGGCCGAAATCGCGCGTGCCATCGCCGCTTTTCGGATGGCCGGCGCTGTAGCCCACGGCCCCGTACACCCAACCGTCCAAGCCCCAACGGAAATTGTTGATGACCGCGTGGGTGTCCTGCGTGCCGAAACCCGTGTAGAGTGTCTCGACCCGGTCGGCCTGCCCGTCGGCGTCGGTGTCGCGCAGCCACAGGATGTCGGGCGCTTGAGCCACAATCGCGCCGTCCCGGTGCAGGACCAGGGAGGTCACCAGCTCGAGCCCGCCGTAGAACACACGCTTCCGGTCCATCCGGCCGTCGCCGTCGGTGTCGGTCAGGATCGAAATCCGATCGCGCGCGGGTCGGTCCTCCTTGAGTCCAGGCGCCCGAGCCGCCACCCGCGCCCGGGCCGGCTCCACGGGCGCATCGTTCCGATGGAGCGTCCGGCCGTGCGGATACTCCGGCGTTTCCGCCACCCAGAGCCGGCCCTGCGGGTCCCAGTCCAACGAAATGACCTTCTCGACCAGCGGCTCAGCGGCCACCAACTCGAGCTCGAATTCCGGGTGGACGTCGAGCTCTTGGGCGGCCAACTCCGGCGCCACCGGCCCGCCGACCGGGTATTTCAGGGCTGCCAGTTCGGCAGGTAGGCACAACTCGTCCACGTCCGCGCGCCGGCCCGCCCAAGCCAACCCTCGCAAGAGGAGGACGCGAAACTGAGGGGTGGCGAAGACCGCGTGCTGGTGGCCCGGCAACGCTACAAAGACGCGGTAGGGCGCCACCCCGCCTTCCCAAGTCCGCTCGTAGGTCCAGAGCTGGGGCGCGATGACAAAGACGGTATGGAAACTGGTGGCCAGCACCTCGATGTCCGGCGCCAGGTCTAGGCGATAGTAGATCTCGTCGTGCCAATCGAAATTCGAGAGACCGCGCACGATGGGATGCGTGCGGTTCACCACATAAAGCCCCACCTCACCTTCGTGCCGTTGCGACCGTTGGTTCTCCCCAATCCAGGCACCCCCTTGGACCTGCTTGGCCCAGGCGTGCTCGGCACCGCTCATCACACCGTCGTGCACCACCACCACACCGCCACCCCGGCGGAGATACGCTTCGAAATCGGCCCGCGCCTGGTCAACGATATTCATCCCCTCGGCCGCGTAGATCAAAAGCACGTCGGTCCGCGCCAACGCCGCCGCCGTGGGGAAGCCGAGGGCGCCCTCGACCCGTACCCCGCGAGCGGCGAGTCCTTGCGTCCACTCGGTCAGAAAGCGGGGATAATCGTGCTGACCGGGCCCGTGCGTCTTGGGACCGGCACGGAGGAACACCCGCAACGGCTCGGCGCCGTGCGCCAACCCGACCAGGCTCGCGATCAGCAAGGCGGCGCCTACCCAGCGCCTAAGAGTCGCGATCCGGCGCGGCATACTCCCCGAATCCTTATCGAGGTGCTTGCCGCCTGCTGTGTTGGGTGAACTCCACGATGACCCAACGACGGCGGGCAACACTCATCGCTTGCCTTTCTGGGCGGGTTTACCCCGGCCATCGGTCGCACGCGCCGGCCGGGCCCGCGGCGCCGCCGGGGCGGGGATGGCTTTGAACCGCCGCGTGATCTCGACCAGCGATTGCTCGACACCGATCCGCTCCAGGCTCGAGGCGCCGACAAACCCGACACAATCGGTGTGCTGGTTCACGTAAGCGGCGTCGGCCGGCGTGCCGATCGGGCCGCCGTGCGACAAACAGAAGATGTCCCGCCGCACACGGCGCGCGCTCTCGACGATGGCCTGCGTCCGTCGCACCGCTTCGTCCAGAGTGCAGGCAGCCCCCGTCACCCCGATCGACCCGCCCACCGTCGTGCCGACATGGGCGATGATCGCGTCCGCGCCGGCCTTGGCCATCTCGGCCGACTCCTCCGGCGTGGCCACGTAGACGATGCTGAAGAGCTCCATTTTGCGAGCCAACGCCACCATCTCGAATTCCTTGCGCACGCTCATCCCGGTCTCCTCGAGCACTTGCCGGAACTGGCCATCCACGATCGCGTGCGTGGGGAAATTGTTCACACCGCTGAAACCCATAGCCTTGACCTGCAGCAGCCAGTGCCACATGCGCCGGCGCGGATCCGTGGCGTGGACCCCACAAATGACCGGCACCTCATCGACCACGGGCAAGACCTCGTGCTCGCCGATCTCCATCGCAATGGCGTTGGCGTCGCCGTAGGACATCAAACCGCAGGTCGACCCGTGGCCGCTCATGCGGAACCGACCCGAGTTGTAGATGATGATCAGGTCCGCCCCGCCCTTTTCGATGAACTTGGCGGAGATGCCGGTGCCCGCCCCAGCCGCAATGATCGGCTCACCGCGCTCGAGCGTCGCCCGCAACCGGTCGATCACTTCCCGCCGCGTGTAAGGGTTGCCTTTGCCGGTCCAGGGATTTGGCATGGTGTGTTAGTGCGTTGAGGTTTTGACGGGCGCGAGCTTACGGGGCGACCCCGCGGAACGCCAACTCAAAATAAGCTCCGCGTAGTCACAACATTGGCCTGCGGCATCCAGGCCCCTCCAGAAGAGCTTCCACCCGCTTTGGCGCGCGCATCGGCGCCATGAACCCGTACCGCCGGCTTTCCAACCGGCATCGGGTCGACTGGGAAGTCGGCGGAACGGCCGGTTCAGGGGGCGCGATACCACCGAGTGCCCGGATCCCCTTGGGATTTGAGGTAGGCCAACAGATCGAGAATCTCCTCGAGCGTGAACGCGTCGAGCAAGCCGCTGGGCATCAGCGAGAGACTCGAAGGCCGAACGGATTCAATGTCCTGGACGCGCAACCGCTGGAGATTCGCCGGGTTCAACAAATCGCCTTTCAACAGCACCTCGCTCTCCGTGTGATCCCCGATCCGACCGGTGTAACTCTCGCCATCCTTCATCCAGACCGTAACCGTGGCGTACTGGTCCGAGACCACGCGGCTGGGGTCTATCATGGACTCGAGCAACATCCGGTTGTCGAAGCGCCGGGCCACGCCGGTCAGGTCGGGCCCGGTCAGGCCACCTTGCCGGTTGAACCGATGGCACTTGAGGCACATCGCCGTCGAGAAGACCCGCCGGCCGCGCTCGAAGTCGCGCCCCGCCCCAAGCCCATCGACATCGGGGAGCAGTTCCTCGACCGTCCAAGCGCGCACCAAGCTCCGCTGCTCGAGGTCCACGTACGGATCGGCGGGGGGCGGGCGGGCGAGGATCGGTCGGAGTTGGTCGTGGTGCAGCGGGTCGAGTTGCTCGATCGCCTCGCTGCGAATCCCATGCAAATACTCATTGTAGGTCACACCGCCGCCCCAGGCGCGTGCACGGGCGAACCACTCGAAATAGCGCTCGCGTTGGGACGCCATCCAACCGTTTGGATCCAACGTCCGCAGCCCCAGGGCATAGTGAATCTGCTCTTCCTGGCTCAAGGCCGTCGCCATCCCCATGAGCGCCCGGGCGACGATGCCCGGCGCTCGGAGGTAGATCAGCACCTGGCTCAACTCGCGGTCCAAGTCGTAGGTCCCCGTCGGAAACAGGGGATCGAGACAGTCAAGGATGGCCTGGCGCTCGTCCTCCTCGATGCGGCCTAAGCGCAGGCAAACCAGGGCGTAAATGCGCAACAAGTCCAACTGCTCCGTGCGCCCCAATTGCCGCCACTCGAAGCGGCCCAGCGCCCCCAATAGAGCCGCGCGCTGGCCCGGCCCGGCACACCGGCTCAGGGCCACAAGGGCCGTCAGTTGCCGACGCGGGTCGCGCTCAGCCAAAGCCCTTTCCTGCCAGGCGCCCACCGGTTGGTGCTCGAGCGCCACGCGTGCCGCGTATCGAATGGCTCGGTCGGCATGGCCCAGCGCCGGCCATAGCGCCGCGATGGCCCCGGGCTCGCACCGGCCGTGATACTCCTCGAGAGCGCGGCGTCGAGCGCGTAATCCCTCCGGGTCCGGCGTGGCCCCACCGACCGGCGCGGTCGATTCCGGCCCCTGGTAGCGGACGCGCAGCAAGGACGAGGTCGTCTGCCGCCCCCCCGTTAGAAAGTAGAGCGCGCCGTCCTGAGGGCGAATCGCCAGGTCGGTCACCGGCAAGGGAGCACCGCTGACGAACGATTCGAGCGTGCCCTGATAAGAAGCGCCAACCGGATCGAGGTGTAGCGCATAGATCTTCCCATAGCTCCAATCCCCCAGCAGCAGGGCCCGCTGGTAGCGAGCCGGGAACCGCGCCCCGTAACCGAAGGTCAAACCCGTAGGTGAACTCTCGCCAACGTCCAGCACGGCCGGTTGGCTGTCCGGATAGTGATCCGGCCATTTGGAGCTGCCAGTCCGCCAGCCAAAGTCGGCGCCGCTGGTGACGTGGATCACCCGCGTCGGACGGTACCAAGGTGTGCCCAAGTCCCATTCCATGTCCGCGTCGAACGTGAACAGTTCGCCGTCGGCGTTGAACGCGAGGTCGTACGGGTTCCGCAGGCCCATCGCCACCAACTCGAAGCACCCGGCGTCAGGGTCCAGCCGAGCAATCCAACCGCCGGGCCGATCCGAACGGAAGACGCCGTCCGTCTGCCCGAGGTGCGGCCACAGGGTGTCCTCGGCCCACAGGCGCGGAACCCGCGATCGCTCGAGACTCGGCAAACTCGTGGCGTTGCCCGCCAGTATGTACAGCGAGCGCCCATCCGGCCCGGCGATGATCGCGTGCGGGCCGTGCTCCCCGCTCCCTTCAAGGGACCGCACCAACTCGACGCTCTCGATGCGCTCGCCGCCCTCTCCAAACCGCAGTCGGTACAGCCCGGACCCGCCCGCTTCGACGGACCGATTGGCCACCACGTAGAGGCTGTCGGCAGCCCACCACAACCCCTGGGCGCTCCCCACCTCAGCCGTCAGCACCTCCACCGCCGGCTTCGCCCCAGCCAAGTCCGGCAAGGCCAACCGATAGAGCCGGCCAAATTGATCCGAGGCGATCAGCCGCCCAAGCGGATCCACCGCCATCGCCACCCAAGACCCTTGGTCGGGCGGAACCGTGTAGACCCTTTCGACCGCAAATCCTAACGGCACCTGGATCGGCGTCTGAGCGAGCGGCGCGGGCGGTTGCGCCACCACAGGTTCCGCACCCGCGGCGCCCGCGGCCGGCACCATCGAGAGGATAAGGGCCACGGCACCAGCAGTCGGCGCCAACCCGCGCAGGCAAGCCAAGCCCAGCTCGACACCCAAGGCGGCGAGGCCGCGGGTGACCGCCCCACGCTCCCCACGATGCCGAAGCCAGTCGGCTCCCATGCCACCAACCATGGCACAAGCCACTCTCAACATGCCGCCGACCCTAGCATGGTCGAGCCACCAGGGAAAGCGGCTCGGTCCCGTCCGAATCCCCGTGGCCGGCCTTCGTGTCACGATCCGTACAGGGACCAAGGGGGCGTGTAAATTACGTGCCATTGTTTTAGTAGTTGACACCATCGGCCTCAGGCCACGCGAGTTATCAGGGTGACCTCTCCCTTGAAGCGAACTCTCAAACCGCGGTTGCAGTTGGGGTACGCGAGTCCTTGGCGAGGTCCTTGAGGCCTGCCATCGCGGGTGAAACCCGGCAGGTCCCTTGCGGGGCGCGGGTCGTCCCACCCGCTGGGCGGACGTGACCGTCCGCGCTCCGCCTCCTCGCTCAGGATTGGGGTTGGGTGTCTGGCCTGCGCCGCTGCCGCGGCGGAACTCCGCGTCCTGATTTGGCTACCCGGAACCGGCTCCGAACCGGGGTGCCGGCTCCGGCCCGGGCAGCGCTCGGCTCGACGCGGCAAGCGCCAGCAGTTTGGGGTTTCGGGTCGGTTTGGTTTTTCGTTGACGGGTCAAGGGCGGGCGGTAAGAGTGCGCCACGCGTCCCCAACGCGAAACATAAACGAAGCATAACCGTGAAGTCGGCATGGACAGGCTGCCCAGGTCGAGGCGTGATAGGCCGGACACTGACCCAACCGCTTCAGCGAACCCAACCCCAACTCCGCACTTCCCTATGAAGAGTCAGACCCTGTTGATAAGCTTGGCCCGAGCCGCCGTTGGGCTGGCCCTGGTCTCGGCCGGCACCCTGCCCGCCGCTGGACGGGTGCTGGACAATTTCAACGACAACACCAAGACCGACTGGACCGATTTCACCTTCGTGCCAGGCTTTGGCCTGCCGACCGAACAGAACGGCCAGTTCCGCTTCGCGCTGCCGCCCGCCGGCCGAGCCATCTTCAGCGCCAGCCAAAAAGTCTCGGAGGTGTTTACCCTCCAGGAGGGCCGGACTATCGAGTTCCGCGTCGACGTGATCGAAGGCGGCGCCAAGGACTCGTTCGCCGTGCTGGCGTTCATCCCCACCACCGGCGGGGGCGGGCCCGGCACGCTGGCCGGCTACGGCCTAGCCAAGTCCACGACCGACGTCCTGATCACCAAGGGCATTAACAAGTACTTCGTAGCCGATGACGGCCCGGAAGCCGAACTCAAGCAGGACAATATCTCGCTGGTGCTCAAGATGTCGGTGAAGGGGGGTAACGTCACGATCACCGGTCAGGTCCTGGACAAAGCCAATAACGACGCCGTGCTCTGGACCAAGACCGTGGTCGACACCCCCGCCGCCGATGTGCTGACCGACGGCACCGATGATCCGGCCGCGCCGTTCATCACCGCCGGATACTTCACCCTGTATTGCTACGCGGATTACGATGCCGGCGCCCCTGAGAATCCCTACAAGGTCTACTACGACAACGCCGAGGTCTTCGTGCTCGACACCACCATCCTCGACGACTTCAACGACAACACTAAGACCGACTGGACCGATTTCACGTTCGTGCCGGGCTTCGGCCTGCCAACCGAACAAAACGGCCAATTCCGCTTTGCGCTGCCACCCGCCGGCCGAGCCATTTTCAGCGCCAGCCAAAAGACCTCGCGGGTCTTCGAACTCAAAGAGGGCGACCGCATCGAGTTCCAGGTCGACGTCGAGGAGGGCGGCGCCAAGGACTCCTTTGCCGTGTTGGCCTTCATCCCCACGACCGGAGGCGGCGGGCCAGGCACCCTGGCCGGGTACGGCCTCGCCAAGTCGACGACCGACATCCTCATCACCAAGGGGATCAATAAGTACTTCATCGCCGATGACGGCCCCGAGGCGGACCTGAAACAGAACCTGATCACGCTCATCCTGACCATGACCGTGCGCAGTGGCAGCGTCACCATTGCCGGCAAGGCCTTAGACAAAGAAAACGCCAACGCCGTGCTCTGGGAAAAGACCGTCGTCGACACGCCCGCCGCCGACGTCCTGACCGATGGCATAGACGATCCCCCCGCGCCGTTCATTACCTCGGGCTACTTCACCCTGTACTGCTATGCGGATTACGACGCCGGCGCGCCCGAGAACCCCTACAAGGTCTACTACGACAACGCCATTGTGTCGGCTCCGCCCCTGGCGGCCAACGTCGCCCCCGTGCTCTCGGAGCTTAAACCGGCCGAATTCGCGAACTTCTTGGCCGCATCCAGCCAGGTCTCCTTCAAGGCCACCGACGACAAGGACCTGCCGAATGACAAACTGTCCATCACGCTCAATGGCCAGAAGTTCACCACGGCCAATGGCCTGACGGTCACCGGCACCGGCAACACCAAGACCGCCAGTATCGGCGGCTTGGTCGCCAATGTGAACTACGTGGCCGTGCTCACAGCCGAGGACTCCGAGGGGTTGTCTACCTCCCGCAACCTGTACTTCGACACCTTCGCCACCGGTAATCTGGCGATCGAGGTCGAAGACTACAACTTCGAGGCGGGCAGCTTCATCAATAACCCTGTGCCGATCCCGGAGGGCGGTTTTGGCTGGGACAGCTATAGCCAACAATACGGTGTGTTGGGCACCGACTACTACGATAGCCGGCCCGCCCCTCACGGCACGCTTTCGATGTACCGTACCCAGGACCATGTGCGCATGCAGCGTTCCCTGGATATTGTCCGCGCCAAGTTTGCGGCAGCGGGCGGGGCGGCGCTGGACGTCTACGACTACGACGTGGGCGATATCGCGGCCGGCGAATGGCTCAACTACACACGCAACTTCCCGACCGGCTTCTACGAGGTCTACCTGCGCCAATCCGTGGTCAACATGGCCTCGGGCGAAAGCGTGCTCGAACGGGTGACGGGTGACCGCACCCAACCCAACGCCGCGGCGAGTGTCCTGGGCTCGTTCCTCGGCGAGAAGACCGGGTTCCAGTACCGCAACTTTGCGCTCACCGACGGCACAGGCCTGAACAAGGTGGTGCTCAACCTTTCGGGGGTCACCACCCTGCGCTTGCGTCAGATCACCGCCAACGCCACCGACGGCGGCCGTTACCAGAACTACCTGATCTTCATTCCGACGACCGATCCGGGCGTGCAGCGCGCAACGGTCGCCTCGCTGGCTCCTACGCCTGGCGCGACCGTGACCACCGTGACGCCGCAGATCCGAGTCGAGATACAGAATCGCCAAACCACCGTCGACGTGGGCTCGATCCAACTGACGCTCAACGGCCAGGCGGTCACCCCCACGGTGACCCCGCAAGCCTCCGGCGCCGTGGTCACCTACAACATCTCCCCCTTGCCGGCCCCCGGAGCCAATAACTCGGCCCGCATCGCCTTCCGCGATAATGCCAATGTCGAGATCAGCGCCGACTGGAGCTTCGTCATCAATTACACCGCGCTGGATCCGGCCAATCGCCGGCCCACCCCGGGAATCGACCGCGGATTGAAGGTGCGCATGGTTCAGGCACCTGCGGGCACACCCGGGCTTGCCAACGACCTCGCCCGTGCGGAGTCCCAACTGGCGGCCAACTCGACCATCCCGAAGGAGATCGAGACCAACGTGGTCGAACAGGTCATCAACATGTCCCAGGTCGAAGGCGATTCCACGGGCTACTTCACCCCGGACCGGCTCGTCCCCGGATTAGTCGACTGGCTCAACGGCACGGACGACTTTGCCGTCGAGGTCCGGACCTGGCTTGACCTGGCGGCTGGCGTCTACCGCTTCGGCGTTCGCAGTGACGACGGCTACAAGGTCTCCTCGGGCAAGACGCCTAGCGACAAAGACCCGGTGATCGGCTTCTACAACGGCGGGGTCCCCCCAGAAGCCAGCATGCTCTTCGACTTCGTCGTGCGCGAGCCCGGGCTCTACCCCTTCCGCATGATCTGGTACGAGCGGGGCGGCAACGCCTACGCCGAGTGGTTCTCGGTGAACATCGCCACCGGCGATCGCACGCTCATCAACGACCCGCGGGTAGCCCAGTCCATCAAGGCCTATCAAGACGCTCCGCCACTACCGGATGCCCAACTCGAAGCGGCCACCGCGGTCAACGGCCCCTACACGGTCGACGCGACCGCCACGGTGGACGTCGCCAGCAGCACGATGAGCGTGCCCGTTCCTACCGGGAACCGCTTCTACCGGATCCGCTGGCCCATGGTGGTCGGCGTCAAGATCGTCATCACCAGCGTCAAGATCGAGAACCAGAGACTCGTCCTGAAGTTCGACCAACAACCCGTAGGGCCTTAAGCCCAACCGCACCGGGCCGGCGAGGAGTGCGGGCGGGGTTCGCGCCTGGAACACCAGGCCGCCCCGCTCGCCCTCGCTGGCCGGGTATGGGGTCGGGCGGTTTGCTCGGAGCTGTCGCATGGCTCGCTCCGCCCGCCCAAAGCCGTATCCCATCCCCCCCACCACGCTTAGCGATCATGCGCGACGACGACCTTCTGCTCGTAGCCAACAGTCGTTCCAGCGCTGACATGCTCTATGCCGTGGGCCTCTTTATCCCCGACCCGTTCATCTATTTCCGGCACCGGGGACGGCACCATATCGTCCTGAACGATTCGGAACTCGCGCGCGGCCGGCGCGTAGCCACGCACTGCCGCGTCCTGCCTCTGACGCGATACCAGCGCCGACTGGCTCACGAACAACACCCCAACCCGGGGTTGGCTGCCGTCATCCGCCTCCTCTGCCGTGAACATGCTATTGCCAAGTTCCTCGTCCCAAGCGATTTCCCGCTCGGCCTCGCGCGCGAACTCCGGCGCCTGAAGGTGCGCGTCAAGGTCCGACGCGGAGAACTCTTTCTGCCTCAGCGAGAGTTCAAAACCGCCGACGAAGTGAAGAAGATCAGCGCCGCGTTGATGATGGCCGAAGTCGGCATGGCGGAGGGTATCCAAGCGCTGCGCACTGCCAAGGTCGGCCCGGGTGCCCGGCTCATCCACCGTGGCGCCCCCCTGACCTCCGAGCGGCTACGGGCGATTATCGAGGTGGCTATCATCCAGGCCGGTGGTCAGGCCAGTCAGACCATCGTGGCCGGTGGAACCCAAGCCTGCGACCCTCACGAACCAGGGTCCGGCCCGCTCCGCGCCAACCAACCCATCGTCCTGGACATCTTCCCCCGCTCGCAGAAAACCGGCTACTTCGGCGACATCACTCGCACCGTGGTCAAGGGCCGCGCCAGCGAACCGGTCCGCAGGCTTTACCACGCTGTGCAGCGCGGGCAGGACCTCGCCTTCGGACTGCTCCGCGACGGTGCCAAGGGCCACCGCGTCCACACCGCAGTGGCCGACTTGTTCGCCAAAGCCGGATACCGAACCTGCCGCCATAACGGCCGCCTGCAGGGCTTCTTCCACGGCATCGGTCACGGCCTGGGTCTCGAGATCCACGAACCGCCGCGCATCGCCGCCGCCAGCAACGCCCGGTTGCGAACCGGCCAGGTCGTCACCATCGAACCCGGCTTGTACTATCCCGGCGTCGGCGGAGTGCGTCTCGAAGACGTGGCCCACCTCACCGAGCGCGGCCCACGCAACCTCACCAAGTTCGAGAAGGTACTCGAAGTCTAGACCGCACACGGCCTCACTGCCCCCCTGCCCGCGCGCCTTCGCGCCCGTACCCAGCGACGGTTGACATCACGGTCTGTATCAATATGACAGAGTTGTAGTAGTTGACACCGTTCTGTCTGCGGGCCCCAGCAGCGTCCCAGCCGAACGACCCTGCCTCAGTTCAATATGACATCAATGTAGTACTTGACACTGCTCCGTGAACGTCGCGATTGGGGCTGTCCCGCTGGGGGGGCAAGCACAGGTCGACTTGCCAACGGGCCGAACCTGGGGCATTTGTTGGCGAGTTGACCGCGGGCGGCCGGTCCAGCAGAGCCGGCCCGATGGGGCGGCGTCGAACGTCGGAGTGAGCCGGCGGTCAAAGCTGTGAATAACGGTTATGATGCTTGGATACCTGTTTTTCGGACCGTACGATTGGCTGCTGATCCCGGGGTTGTTGGTGGGCCTGTATGCCCAACTCAAGCTCAGCTCGACCTATAAGCGCTACGTGCGCGAACCGGTGCAATCCGGCCTGAGTGGAGCGGAGGCAGCGCGTGAGATTTTGGATCGGGCCGGTTTGAGCGGGGTGCGAGTGGTGCCGGTGGCGGGTCACCTGACCGATCACTACGATCCCAACCGGCGGACGCTGTGCTTATCGCACGAGAACTACCACGGACGCTCGGTTGCCGCTCTGGGAGTGGCCGCCCACGAGGCGGGCCACGCCCTGCAGCATCAGGCGGCCTACGCGCCGCTGCAGTTGCGCATGATGTTGGTCCCGGCCACCAACTTCGCGACCACGGCGGCGGGCCTCATCTTGGTGGTGGGCTTCTTGCTGGTGATGTTCCGAGTGATCAGTCCCACCCTCTACGGCCAACTCTTACCCTTCGCCATCGGCGCCTATGCCGTGGTTACGTTCTTCCAGCTCATTACCTTGCCGGTGGAATACGACGCCAGTCGGCGCGCCAAGCAGCAATTGCTCCGCCTGGACCTTATTCGGCCACAAGAACAGCGGTCTGTCCATCGGGTGCTGAACGCCGCGGCCCTGACCTACGTAGCGGCACTCGTCACAGCGGTGCTCGAGCTGACACGGTTGGTCCTAGTCTCACGCTCGTTCAGCAGTGACGATTGACTCTTAGCCCAGGGCTTGATTGCTTAACCCGTAAGCCATCCCTCCGCACGCCTCGTCTATCTCGCCCCGAGAGCCGCTTCGATGGCGTCGGTCACCTTGGCCGAATCGGGCTCGTCCCTGGACTCGAATCGCGCCAGCAGCTTGCCGTCGCGGCCGACCAGGAACTTGTTGAAGTTCCACTTGACCTCGCCTGGGAAAGCTGAGGACTTGCCGGTCAAAGCCGCATAGAGCGGATGCTGGTCAGGGCCGGTTTTCACCTTCACCTTTTCCATGAGGGGGAAAGTCACATCGAACTTCGAGGTGCAGAAGGCCTTGATCTCGTCTGGCGACCCCGGTTCCTGTCCGCCGAAATCGTTGCTGGGCACCCCCAAGATCACCAAGCCACGGTCTTTGTATTGGCGGTAAAGCGCCTCGAGGGGCTTGTATTGGCGGGTGTAACCACACTGGGAGGCCACGTTCACCACGAGCAGGACCTTACCCTTGAACTGGCCGAGGGAGGTTGCCTTGCCGTCGATGTCTTTGAGGGGGATGTCGTGCAGCGCCGCGCCGGCGACGGAGACCGTGGTAAGGGCTGCTAAGCCAGCGAGTTGGGTCATAGTCTTCATGAACATATTTTGACCAACAATGCGGCAGGCGCGCCCATTGTCAAATCCGGCCAGGGCGGTGTTCGTCGGGGGGGCGCAGCGTCGTCTTCGGGTTTCAGGCCGCCTGAGCGAGGACCGGTGCGTCCGAGGATCGGCCGTGCGTCGATACCGGTGGACGTCAGTCGAGCGGTTGACCGCCGGTGGCCACGTTCTCCTTGGTGAACAACCGCGAGCCGAGGGTGACCTCCTTTAGGACGGTCTCGCCTCGAAGGATCTTGAGGGCGAGGTCGATAGCCTCGGTGCCACCGGTCGGGTACTGGAAGGTGGCATCCAGAATGCCTTGGCTCACATAGGCGACACCTTCTTGGGGCAAAGCGTCGATGCCGACGAACCGTATTTCTTTCTCCCGACCGGCGGCCTGGGCAGCCAAGTAAGCGCCGTGAGCGCCGGGATCGTTGTGCGCATAGACCAAGTCGATCTTGGGGAAGCGGGCGAGGGCAGACTCCATCTCTTTGCGCGCATCCGGTTCGAGCCATTTCATGTCCGCCTCGAAGATCACTTCGAGCTCGAAACCGGCGATCCCCTCGCGGAAGCCGCTGTGGCGGTCTTGACCCGGGGTGGAGGTCATCAGGCCCTTGAGTTCGACCACTTTGCCCTTGCCCGCCAGGGTGCGCTTAACCCATTCGCCTGCTGCCCGCCCGATCTTCTTATTGTCCGCCCCGATGAAACAGGTGTACTTGTCCCCGAGCAAACGCCGGTCCAGGACGATGACCGGGATGCCCGCCGCCACGGCCTTCGCCACCGGCTCGGTCAAGGGCGCAGCCTCTTTGGGGCTGATGATGATCAAGTCCACACCGGCGCTGACGAATTCCTCGACGTGGGCCCGCTGCTTGAGGGTGTCGTTTTGGGCGTCTTTGAAAACCAGCTTCAACTGAGGGTGTTGAGCGGAGGCGGCTCGCAAATCCGCGTTCATTTGGACCCGCCACGGCTCGCCGAGGTTGCACTGGCTCATGCCGATGGTGTGAACCTTGTCGGTGCCAGAGGGCGGAGCGGGTCTCGGCGACTTGCGACAGCCGCTGCCGCCCGACCCGAGGAGGGTCAGCAGGAGTACGGCTCCGAGGGCGCACCAAGAACGGCGAGAGAGGATGGCCAAAGGCATGGCCAACGTTTTTGGGCAAAACCGACCCCGCGTCAAGCGCGGTTTCAGGACGCGACTTTACGCTTGGCTTCCTCGGGCACTTCGAGCTTGGTTTTGCCCAGATCCTTGATCTCGACCGTCGTGATCCGGGTCATCTCGCGCTCCTGCTCCCGGCCCGTGATCGTGGCGGACACAGTCAGTTCGTACTTCGACACGGTTCCCTCCGCGATCCAGACCTTGACGGTGCCCTTGGCGTTCCGCGGGCCTGCAGGCTGCGCGTCGCCCTGACGCCGACCCAGGGCCATGAGCTCGGCTGCGCCGGTTTGGGTCAGTTCACCCACCAACGGTCCGGTCCCCTCGCCCTTCCAGCTCTGGACTTTGTCCATGAGGCTCAGAAGTTCATCGGTCGGGGCCTGCAGCCGGCCGATCATCCGGGCCATCATCCGGCCCCGGCCGGGGTCATCTGCCCCGGCCTGCTCCAGTTCGGCCAACGTCCGCCAACCCGACTCGGTCTTGAGGGCCCGCTTGTCGCCTTTGAGCACGACCTCGATGGTGCGCTCGCCAAACTCCTGGCGTAGGCTGGCCAGACCGCTCTGGTCGGCCTTGCCTTCCAGCGGCCCCGGGGTCCAGTTCATACCCTCGAACCGCATGGTGCTGGTCCAACTGTAGTTGGGCTGGTCAGCCAGTCTCTTGATGGCGGCTTTACAGGCTTCTTTGGGTTGGGCGGCGGTGAGAATCACCGCGGAGGCGCTCAGGATGGAGAGGGCAACAAGGGGCTTCATGACTCGTTCTGGTTGTGACTACTTCGAGGTTAACACTGCTGAAGACGGCACCTCGGTCGCCTGGTTACAGGGATTTCGGCCCCTCGCAGACGCCGGCCCACCTCCGCTCCCGGGCTGGCGAGCCGAGCCGAGGGTATCGGACGAATTCGGACGACTCATTCGGTAGTGCCGCCTGCGGTTTCGGGAGGTTTCTTGTGGCGGTGAGGGCCCAGCATGTACTTCTCATGCCGCTTCTCCATTTCCCTAAGGCGTGCGCATTGGTCGACATCCAGCAACGCCGCCAGCCGTTGGTTGCGCCGCTGGATGACCTCCGCAACCCGGTCGACCGTGGCCTGCTGAATCGCCTGCAGGTCCGCACTCGCCTCGGCCACCAACGGTTTGACTTGGCTCACCTGCTCCTCGGTCAAACGCAGTTCCGTCGTCAGATAGCCGATCATGCGTGCCGCCATCTCTTGCCGGGGCGGAGGCGGACGAAAGACGGTGCGCTTGCCGTAGGCGTAGCCGGCGGCGGCACCGGCGACCAGGCCAGCCGCGAAGACTGCTGCCAGGTAGAGGGCGGCCTTGCTCTTGGTCACGCCATTCATGGCAACAAGGCCATGGTGACCAGGGTCGTCGACCGGGCCCAGGGGATGTCCTCGCTCTGCCGCAGCAGTCCCCCGCTGATGGCCAAGCTGGCGATCATCACGGCGAACGCGCAGGCCAGTGCGTGACGGAACAGCCGCGCCACGCCGGCATCGTCGCCGTCGCTCGGCTCATGCGGCCCGGCCGCCCACGCTCGGGCCAGCGTGGGAAGCGAGAAGGGGGCCGGGAGACCGCCTTCGTCTTCGTCCTGCGTCGGGGGGGCCGTGGCTGCGGCTCGGAGCAACCGTTCTAAATCCCGATCCCTTCGGTTCATAGGCTTTCTTCATCCATCAGGAGGTTCAGGTAACCGCGCAGGCGGCGGCGGGCGCGAAAGGCGCGCACTTTGACCACCGCCGGACTCCAGCCGGTGGCCTCACTGACCTCCCGCACGCTGCGCCCTTCCAAATGCAGCAGGGTGACCACCAGCCGGTCTTTCGCATCCAAGCGCAGGAGGAGCTTGGCCACCAGTTCCCGCGCTGCCAGGCCTTGATCTGAGGGCAGCTCCTCGGCGGAGGCGGCCAGGTTCTGCACGACGTCCTCCTCGTCCTCGGTCAAGTCGGCCAGGCGCAACTCGGGCCGAATCCGCTCGTGCTGGAGCTGGCTGAGGCAAGTGTTGACCGCCACGCGGGAGACCCAATGCTCGAGCGGCACCTGACCGCGGTACTGGCCCAGCTTCGCGAAGACCTTCATGAAGACCGTCTGCACCAAGTCCTCTTCGCCGGTCCGGCGCGGTCGGTGCGCGCGCACCAATTTGAGCACCAACGGATGCAGGTGACTCAGGAGCCTGCATGCCGCCTCCTGGTCGCCTTGGCGCACCTGCGCCAGGCAGGCCTGCACGTCGAAGCCCTCAGACTGCATAGCGCTGTGCCCATACACCTTACAGAGTCTGATGACCAGCTCCAAAGGGCCCGGTTACAGGAAAGCCAGGTCCTTCCAGCGGGCCGAAACTCGGGCAAGGGGTTTCAGCAGCCGGCGCTTCGTCCAACGCGGCAGGTCGCCCGGTCCCCGGCCTTGACCGATGCCGAGCACACAACCACGGCCCGGTTCAACGGACTTTCACCCCGGAGAGCGTGCGCTTGGGCTTGGGCCACTTCAGGTCGAGGGCCTCGAGGGCATCGACCACGGTGTGCGCCACGACGTAGTTGCGATACCACTTGCGGTCCGCGGGCACGATATGCCAGGGGGCGTACTTGGTGTGGCAGCGACTGAGCGCGTCTTCGTACGCCCGCTGAAAGCTGTGCCAATAGTCCCGCATCTTGAGGTCGTCCGCGGCGAACTTCCACTTCTTGCGCGGGTTCTCGAGGCGGGCCTTGAGGCGTTCGGCTTGCTCTTCCTTGCTGATGTGCAGAAAGAACTTCAGCAAGACCACCCGGTTCTGCGTCAGCATCCGCTCGAACGCGTTGATCTGCTCGTAGCGGCGCTCCCAAACCCGCTCCGGCACCAGGTTCAACACTCGCGCGATCAAGACATCCTCGTAATGCGAGCGGTTGAACACTCCGATGTTCCCGTAACGAGGCACCGCCCCGTGAATGCGCCACAGAAAGTCGTGCGCCAGTTCCTCGTTCGACGGGGTCTTGAAATTCGCCGTCTCGACCCCCGCCGGATTCACCTCTTGCAGCACCTTCTTGGCTGTCCCGTCCTTGCCGCTGGCGTCCATGCCCTGCAACACGATCAACAGCGCGTGCGAGGCATTCGCGTAGAGCACTTCCTGAAGCTCGCCAATCCGCTGGCGGAGCTTGACGACCTGCTTGGCCACGTCTTGCTTCTTGAGGCCGCCGGAAAAACCCGGGTCATAATCCTTGAGCCGCACGCGGCCGTGAATTCGGGGAGTCGCTTTCATGTCGGACCTTGAGCAAACCACCAAGACACCCGGTGACAAGGCAAAAAAGCTGGGGCACCGGCGGTGGCGCAGGCGTCTCCGCGGGCTTTTCCGCGTTGCCGAGCCGCGCCTGGCTCCCTAAGCTCTCGCTCCGTGGCAACCACGTTCAACTCGAACTCCGCCGACCTCGCCTCCGCCCAAGCGCCGGAGGCGCTGGACGCCGCCCCAGTATACCGCCCACGGTCCGACGGCCGCCAGCCTCAGCAGCTTCGCCCACTGCGTTTCCGCAACCACATCGCGCCTCACGCCACCGGTTCAACCCTCATCGAGTGGGGATGTACTCGAGTCATCTGTGGCGTCACCGTCGAGGCCACCGTGCCCCGCTGGATGAAAGAACAGGGAGTCGCGGGCGGTTGGGTCACGGCCGAATACGCCATGCTCCCCTACTCGACCACCCAACGGAAACCGCGGGACATCACACGCGGCAAGCTGGACGGCCGCTCCCAGGAGATCCAACGGCTCATTGGACGCGCCATGCGTGCCTCGGTGGATCTCGAGAAGCTCGGCCCCCGCACCCTGTGGATCGATTGCGACGTCCTCCAGGCCGACGGGGGCACCCGCACCGCGGCCATTACGGGCAGTTACGTCGCCCTGGCCCTCGCCACGCGCCGGTTGCTCGCCACGGGCGCTCTGCCCGAGAGCCCGATCCGAACCGCCGTGGCCGCCGTCAGTGTCGGCATCGTGGCCGGCCGTCCGCTGCTCGACCTCGACTACGCCGAGGACTCGACCGCCGAGGTCGATTTGAACCTGGTCATGACCCGCGAAGGCGAGTTTATCGAGCTCCAGGGCACGGGCGAGCATGCCACCTTCACCGATGCTCAGTTGAGCGCGCTCCTGGGCCTGGGCAAAGTGGGCCTGAAAGAGCTGCTCGCCGCTCAACAAGCCGCCCTGCAAGCCGGCTAGCCACCGCGCCCGCAACGCTCGCCGGTCCATGGAACCTACCACCAAGCTCGTGCTCATTCGCCACGCTGAGGTCGAAGAGCGTTACCACCGCGTCTTTGGCGGCCGTCTCGAGATGGACCTCTCGCCCCTAGGTCAAAACCAGGCGGCCCAGTTGGCCCATCGTCTGCGCGAGTGCCACTTCGCGGCACTTTACGTCAGCCCCCAGCAGCGCGCTCGCCAAACCGCGGCTCCCATCGTGTCGGACAACGGCACCTCACCCGTCGTCCTCGAGGAATTGCGCGAGGTGGACTTCGGTGAATGGACCGGTCTGCGCTGGGAACAGGTCCAGGCGCAGTTCGACATCAGTCCGTTCGATTGGCTGTCGGCGCTGGACCGCGGTAGCATTCGCGGGGCCGAACCGGCGGCCGACTTTCGGCGCCGGACCGCCGCCGGCCTCGCACGGATCCTAGCCGCTCACCCCAGCCAGACCGTGGCCGTGGTCGCGCACGGCGGGGTGATCCGAGGGGTCCTGGCCGAACTTCTGCGCCTGCCCTTGCCCAGCACCGCGGCCTTCAGAATCGACTATGCCAGCATTACGGTCCTCGCCTGCCACCCGTCGAGGACGGAAATCCAGCTCCTCAACCACACGCCCTGGAGGCAATGGCCCTGACCGCACGCCACTCTACCGGCTAACGCACGCCGTTACTCCGGAGGCGGAGGAGACCGTCGCCGCGCTCTTCCAATGCGTGTTGGGCCAACTTCCGGTGGTTGAGTTGGACGCTGCCAGCGGCATCCTTACCGTCTCGGGCTACTGCCAGCGGCCCCGCCCCTGGGTCATCAGGCGCTGCGCCGAACTGCGCCGCGGGCTCTGGCAACTGAGGGCCAGCGGATTGGATGCGAGCCCCGGACGGCTTCGCGTCGCAACCGTCCGACCGCGGGACTGGCAGGAATCCTGGAAGGACCACTTCCCACCGCAGCTCATCGGCCGCCGCCTCCTGATTCGCCCTAGTTGGAGTCGGCGGCGACCCCGCGGCCGGCAGGTCGAGGTCGTGTTGGATCCAGGGCTGAGCTTCGGCACCGGCCACCACGCGACCACCCGGTTCTGCCTCCGCCAGTTGGTCGCTCTTAGACCGGTCTTTCCAACGCCTCACCCCAGGGCGCTGGATCTCGGCACCGGCTCGGGGATCCTGGCCATCGCCGCCGCCAAGCTGGACTACGCGCCGGTCCAGGCCATCGAAATCGACCCGGCCGCCCTCCGCGTTGCCCGCGACAATGTCGCGCGCAACCAAGTCGCCGCTCGGGTGCGGCTTCTCCAGGCGGACGTGGCTCGGCTCCCACGCTCCCTGGGCACGTACGAACTAGTATGCGCCAACCTGCTCGCAGACCTCCTCCTCGCCCACGCCGCACGCATCGCCAGGCTGCTGCGCCCAGGCGGCTTTGTAATTCTCAGCGGTGTCGAGGTCGCGGAGGCCCATAGCGTCCGAGCCGCCTATGCCGCCCAAGAGCTTAAGCTGCACGACCATTGTGCCGATGAGGGATGGTGGTCAGGGACGTTTGCCCTGGTACACCGGCCCGGAGCGGCCGCCAGAGGTAGAGCCGGCCGTGGTCGAGTTCTGATGCGACGTGCCCTAGCCAGCCGGTCGTTTGCCAAGAACCGGGCCCATCGATGGCCATGACAACGCTCAAGCGTTTCCGCAGCAGCGGCTTATGTCGGATCGACGCCCAATGTGCCCCTCCTCCTCTCAGGCACTTCGCCGCTTGCCCGGGCGTGCTACCCCTCGCTTTTTGACTGGACAACGCAAGATGAGAGTGTACCAATCTGAACGTAGTGTACGCGGGTAAGTCTAACCCACGTGCGACCTGAGTTGGCTATGCCAGCAGCGTTCATCAGGGCAGCGGAGCATCGACGGGATGCTGCAGGCAGCTTCTTCGCCTACCCAGGCTTCCCAACCGGTAAACCTCTTATGAGCAAAACCCTAGACATCATCTCGGACGCAATCCGCAATACCAAACACCCGTTTCGGCAGGTGGATGATCGTCCCGGTAAGCCCAAGAAGCACCGCTACGAGCGGCGCAAGATCCGGGAGTACCTCCGCCTCGGCGACTGGCTGCAGCAGTCGAAAACCTAAGACCTCTCTTCACGCTCGATTTCCGAGCCACGCCGGCGACCGGCGTGGCTCATTTTTTTAGGGGGGGCGCTGCAGGAAGTGGAAACGAAAAAAAATGCCGCAGGATCACTGCGGCCGGAAGAAAAAAATTTGGCGACAACCTACTCTCGCGCAACCTAAACAGGCACTACCATCGGCAATGCGGCGTTTGACGGCCGAGTTCGGGATGGGATCGGGTCGAGCCACCGCTTTATGGTCACCAAAAAGCTTTCAAAGACCCGCCGCCCGGGCAGCGGTTCGCTGAAAACTGCACACAAGCAGGATCGAGGCCCAGTTCGCGAGGTCAAAATCGCCTCCCTGGGAAATAACCCAGGAAAAAGCGATCAAGCCGCACGACCGATTAGTACCAGTCAGCTTAACGCGTTACCGCGCTTACACCTCTGGCCTATCGACCCGGTAGTCTTCCGGGGGTCTTTAGGGACCATGCGGTCCGGGAGGCATTATCTTGGGAGGAGCTTGGCACTTAGATGCTTTCAGCGCTTATCTCTTCCGCACATGGCTACGCAGCGATGCCCCTGACGGGACAACTGCCACACCAGAAGTGCGTCATTCCCGGTCCTCTCGTACTAAGGAATGAACCCCTCAAGCCTCCTGCGCCCACAGTGGATAAGGACCGAACTGTCTCACGACGTTCTGAACCCAGCTCGCGTACCGCTTTAACCGGCGAACAGCCGGACCCTTGGGACCTTCTCCAGCCCCAGGATGCGATGAGCCGA
>VHCO01000053.1 GCA_016871715.1 Verrucomicrobiota bacterium | reverse complement strand
ATCCCGTACCGCAGCATCCCGCCCGCCTCCGGATGCGCATCGTACACCGCCACCTCGTGACCGCGCCGGACCAGATGATACGCCGCCGCCAATCCCGCCGGCCCCGCCCCAACGATCGCCACCCGTTTCCCGCTCGCCCGACCCCGCTCCGGCACCCCTGCCACCCCCAACGCCCGCCCCTGGTCGGCGGCAAAACGATGCAGATTGCGAATCGAGACTGCATCCTCCAGATCCAGCCGCCGACAGCGCTGCTCGCACAACCGCGGGCAAACCCGGCCCAACGACGCCGGCAACGTCAAGTCCTCGGTCACCATCCCCCACGCCCCCACCGCGTCCTCCGCCGCGATCCGACCGATAAATCCCGGAATGTCCAACCGCGCCGGACACCCCGTGCGACACGGCCCAATGCAATCCCCCACGTGGTCCGACAATAACAACTCGAGCACCGTCCGTCGCGCCGAGCGCACCTCCGCCGAATCGGTCCAGACCACCATCCCTTCTGCCGCTGGCAGCGCGCAAGCCGGCCACAAGTTGGGCCGGCCCTCGACCTGAACCGAGCATAGCGAACAAGACCCCGCCGGCGCCAAACCCTCGACGTGGCACAGCGTCGGGATCTCGATGCCCACCCCCCGTGCTGCGCCCAACACCGTGGTGCCACGCGCCACCGTCATCGGGCGCCCATCGATCGTCAGGGTCACTGCGTCGTTCACAAGTCAGGTTGCGGTTCACCGCGTCGGTGTCTTGACCTAGGGGCTGTCATGGTCACAGGCCTGGTGTGGGACACGGCCGCAGCGCATTGCATTCGGGTTCAGTATGGGGGCGGGGCCACACCAAGCAAGCGGCAAAGGGCACCGGCAAACAACCGCACCGACCCTGATGACTCTCGCCCCCTCGCCCCCACCTCCCCCCCGTCCCGTCAACCTTCAACCGCCCCCCTTTTTCCTGTTCCCATTCTCTCCTTTCCCCACCCTCTCTCCGCTCCAGACCACCCCTACACCCTCCCCCCCCTCATCTCGTCGTTCCTCATCCTCGAGGTTATTCACTCACTCTGCCATGGTTTTAGTAGTTGACACACGCCGTGACGGTTCATGCATTTGACCTGGTTAGTAATTGTTGACAGGTCGCAGAGCAGAGAGCAGAGGGGTGACGGGGTCAAGAGGGCACTCTGCACTGCAACCGCTCGGGCGGAACCGTGCCGACGTACCGCGAGCTCCTGGCGGCTGGGGGGCCAAGTCTGACCGGCCCTCGAATCGAAGGGCTTATGGCCGAGGCGTTGGGGCGCCAGATTGAAGCGCGGGAGGCGACTGAACGGTCACGCACCAAAGCGGCGGCAGCCAGGGAGGAGTTGACCGCCACCGATAGAACCATGTCTTAGTCGTTCACATGTGCAGTTACGGTCCCGGCCGCACCTCCTTGACCTGGAGCATCAGGCTATCCTAGGGTCTGCCGATGTCACGCGACGCTGCTGGGAATGAGCCGCCTTGGGGCCAACCCCCTGGCTCGCGGCACCGAACCCAGCCTCAGCCCGGCCCAGGCATCTCGCCCAGGCCGTCAACTCCTGGTCCGCACCCCAGCCGTATGAAGCATCCGAGCGCACCCCTGAACCCGACCCCAAGCCTGACCCGTCGCACCTTTCTCCGGGCCGCCGGCACGGCCGCGGCAGCCTGCACGTTCACGCTCGTTCCCCGGCACGTCCTGGCTGCCAGCAGCAGCACCCCGCCCAGCGAGCGGATCAACATCGCCGGCATCGGCGTAGGGGGCATGGGCGCCGGCGACCTCAACGCAGTCGCGCCTGGCAACAACATCGTGGCGCTGTGCGACGTCGACACGCAGCGTTCGGAAGCGACGTACACGAAGTACCCCGGCGCCCGACAATTCCGCGATTTTCGCAAGATGTTCGACGCGATGGAGAAGGAGATCGACGCGGTCGTAGTGGCGACCCCGGATCACACCCACGCCGTGGCGGCCATGGCGGCCATTCAACGCGGCAAACACGTCTACTGCGAGAAGCCCCTCGCCCATTCGGTCCACGAAGTGCGTGCCCTGATGCGAGCGGCCCGCGACCACAACGTGGTCACTCAACTGGGCAATCAGGGCCATTCCTCAGGGTCCATCCGCGACTTCTGCGAGTGGATCTGGGCCGGGGCGATCGGCCAAGTCCACACCATCCACGCCGGCTGTACCGCCGTGAACTCCGGCGTGGACCAATTGTCGCGCCTACAGGAGCGGCCACCGGTGCCCGCCACCCTAAACTGGGACCTGTGGCTCGGGCCGGCCCTCGATCGCCCGTATCACTCCGCCTACCTGCCCGGGCGCTGGCGCGGTTGGGTGCCGTTCGGGAACGGCACGGTAGGCGATTGGACCTGTCACGTGGTGGACCCGGTGTTTTGGGCCCTCGATTTGGGCGCCCCAACGACGATTCAAGCCCAGGTCAAGGATTGGAATCCAGCCACCCAAGGCGACGCGTTCCCGAAAGGCGACCTCATCACTTACACCTTCCCCGCCAAGGGCCAGCGTGGTCCGATTACCTTGCATTGGTACAGCGGGACCGAGCGCATTCCGCGTCCGCCCGAACTCGAGGAAGACAAGAAAGAAGTGGGCACGGGCGCGGTGGTCATTGGGGACAAGGGCAAAATCGTGTACGGCTCGCACGGCGCCGGCGGGGTACGCTTGATCCCCCAATCGCGCATGGACGAGTACCAACGCCCGCCGCGAACGCTCCCCCGGCTGCGCGGCCACCAGGCCGATTGGCTCGAGGCCATCCGGAAAGGCACCAAGGCCGGCTCCGATTTCGTCAGCTACGGCGGTCCGCTGACTGAGCTCGCCATGTTGGGCGTCATCGCCATCCGGTTGCCCGGTACCCGTTTGACGTGGGACGCCGAGGCGGTGCGTTTCACCAACTCCGCCGCCGCCGACGAGTTGATCAACCCGCCCTACCGCAAGGGGTGGTCGCTTTGAGAGGTCCAGCCGCGGTCCGGACCGGCTGCGGCGCCACGTCTCACGGCCGGCGGCTCAGGCGCTCGAGCAACTGACCCGCTACGGGATTCTCGGGGCGTGCCGCCATCAACCGCTCGAGCAGCCGCCGCGCCCCGGCGGGGTCTGAACTCGAGCGCTGCGTGGCCAGTGCCAAGCCATACGCATAGCCAGTCGTAAAATCCGGGCTCGCCCGCGCGCTAGCGACGAACGACTCCACACCGGCCTCCGGGCCACCTTCGATCTCCGCCCGCAACCCGCGCAGGTACCGATCTCGCCCGGCCACGTAGGCCCCCAAGCGCGCCATCAACTCGGCGGCGCCCGCCTCGTCCGCCATAAGCTCGGCCGGATCGGCCCACTGCCCCTCGAGCAGCTCAAACAGCCGGCCGTACGGCGAGGCGGCGTTGATGCCGGCGAAGTGGGGCGCGCGGAACATCACCAGCGGCCGGTCGTCGGTGTTCAGCGGACCGTCGCCGGCGAACTTGCGCAGTCCGAGTGGACCGGCCACCAGGCAACCCCACAGATGGATTGCCTCCGTGAGGGCGACAGGTCTGAGGTAGCCGGCCAGACCCGGCTACGCCAGCCGGTCCGCCAACACCCCGGGTCGATACCGAGTGGGCACCAGGCTCCCCACCAATCCGACCACGGGTGTGTCGAGATTGGGCCGGAGCAGGAACGCGCGCGTCTCGGGGTAGACTTCCAGGAATGCGCGCACCACCATGCGCAGGGTTACACCGTCGAGCTGATACAGGGGCAGCCATTGACAGAACAACCCGCCCAGGGCCAATCGGGCGCGAACGGCCCGGAAATGCTCGAGCGTATAGAGCGTTCCCGCACCGTCCCGCCCCGGGTGGAACAGGTCCGCGACCACGACATCGTACTGTCGAGGCGTGGCCTGCACGTAGCGGCGGGCATCTGCGACCGTCACCCGCAGCCCATTCCCCCAGTCCGCGCGCGCGTTCTCCGGCTCGAACTCGCCCAACAGTCCCACCACTTCAGGCACCAACTCGACCCCGTCGGCCACCAAACCGGGATGCGCCCGCATCGCCCCAAAGCTAATCCCCGTTCCCACGCCGAGAAATAAGGCCCGCCGGGGCTCCGGATGCAGCAGCAAGGGGATATGGCTATGCCGACGCTCCGCGTTCGCCGTGGCCGTTCCTCCCATCGTGAACCGGTTGTTGACTCGCAGGACCCGTTGGCCGTCGCCCGTCTCGAACACCGCCACCGCGTCACTGATCCCCATCCGGTAGGACCGCAGCCGCTCCGCCGCTTGCATGGGCCGACTCGCTAGCCGGGCCGGCAGAGCCGATGCCAACACGACCCACAACACTGCCGGCGTCCATAGCGTCCACATCGACCCTGCGGCGGCCCATCCTAAACCCCAACCCGCGCGGTCCGCCCCCCGCTCAGCCCGCACCCAAACGGCCCATAAGACCCAATACCCTGCGACCAAGCCGAGTCCTGCCCACTTGAGGCCAAGCACGGGTAACCCAACCACCCCGAACCACCCGGGCGCCAGCGCTGCGCCCAGCGTGTTCAACGCCAGCGCCCACCCCACGCCACCGCGCCCACTGCGTATCGCCTGCCCCAGCGCGCTGAAGATCGCTCCCATGAACATCGTGGGCAGGCCAAACACCGTTCCGGCTACCGCCAACTCAACCGCCGCGCTTCGGAGCGGACCGCTCCCGAGCACCAGCCGCGCAGCCGCGAGTGTGGCCGGCGCCCACTCGAGTGCCCACACCCCAAGGAGACTCGTCAACGCCAGGCCGCTCAGCAAGAACGGCAGCCGCCGATCCAGTCGCGTACTCCTGGCCAAGCTCGGCTCGAGCGCCGCCCCCAAAGCCGTGCCCATGAGGAAGACCGACAAGGCCGCCGCATACGAGTAAACCGTGTTCTCGAGCACTTGGTTCAACCCCCGAATCCCCACCACTTCGTAGCCGACCCCCAACAGCCCAGTGAAAAACAACGTCCATCCCACTCGCCTCCGCCAACCCGGCGGAGTGCTGGTGGCTGGCGACAGCAGACTGCACGGCCCACGAGGCGTCCCCATCCCGCCCCTTCCACTGCCGCGACCGCCCACAATCGAGCCGGCGTCGGCGCCTGGTCGAGCGTCAGCACGGCGCATCGCCGTGCGCCCAACCAGCAACGCTAGACCTGCGCACCATCCGTTCAGGACCGCGAACGCCAAGATGGTCCGGCGGAAACCCAGGGCAGGCACGAGGGCGTGCGCCGCCGCGAGTGTGCCCAGGACTGCGCCCAGTGTGTTGGCGGCGTACAAAGTCCCCACACGCCTGGCTTCGCCCGCGCAGCGGCTGGCGAATCGGTCCAAGGCCGGCAGCGTGGCCCCGAGGGCGACGGTGGCGGGCAACAGGGCAACCAGGTCGAGTCCGAAGGCGACCGCCCAACGCCGGGCCGGTGACGGCTCGAGCCCGATCCATCCCGAGGCCAACTCGTTGAGCTTGGGAATGAACCCCGCTGAGAGCATCGCCCAAAAGCCCATGAACCCCTCGAAACTCACGTACCATCGCCCTGGTCGTGCGCTCTCGCTCACCCGCCGGTCCAGCGCCCACGCTCCAAGAGCCGTGCCTGCGAACAACGCCGCCAACACCGCCAATACCGCCGGCACCTCGTGCCCCAGCCCCAGGCCAAACATCCGCGTCCAGGTCATTTGGTAACCCAACCCGCACGCGCCTGAGAACAGGCTCAGGACGTGCAACAGCGCGGAGATCACTGGCGGCGAGCGCATACGGATGGGAGTTCGAGCTCGACGGCCCTCTGCAGGCGGGACCCGCAGTCCTGGGCGGGCGGCAGACCCCTGTCGGCACAGGAAGCCTCGGCGCGCAGCGGACTGCACGCCCTGCCACCGCCGACTTGCAGTCCATCCCGGTGACTCACGAGTAAGGGCGGTCTCAAGGCCAGCGGAACGTAACGAGCTCGGCGACTCGGCGCAAGCAAGGGCCAGGCCTCCGAGACCGCGCGAGGCGCCGTGTTGGTCCTCCGGAGTCAACACCAACGCTTTGGGCAGCGCTTCGGTTTGACCGTGGGTACTCCTGCTCGACAGACAACATACTAAATGACCGGTTTATAACGGTTGACACGAGCCCATGTTGGCTGTTCCGCCGCCGGACATGCTTCGCAGGCTCCGGCTTGAAGATGCGGCGGACGCCTTGTTTATTATGTCGCTGGTTAATTATAGTTGACACGTAGGCCTGAGCCTAGGGCGGACGCGTTGGGGTTGGGGCGGAGGAGCTTAGGTTGGCGGGTTAGGCTCGGCGGTGGCTGCTGGGAAGCCGCACACCTCGCAGGTGGCGGGGGGTAGGACGATCTGTTGGAGGTTCATCTGGTGCAGTCGGTCGCGGCGCGCTCCCAGACAGGCGGCACAGTCGGCGAACGGCTCGAGGTTCCAGAGGTCGGCAAAGACACGGCCCCGCCCGAGGGCAATGCCGTATTCGACGGCGGCCTCGAGGGTGTCGAGCCGAGGGGGCTGGAACAGGTTACCCGAGGCGAGGGTCTCGAGGGCGCCATTCCCCAACCGGGTGGGGATGAGCGAGACGACAGATGCGCCGGAGTCGAAGGCGAAATCGATCGAGCGCCCGGCCCACTCGAGGGCGTCAGCCGGGTCCAGGAACGGCGGTTGGACCAGGACAAAAGCGCGCAGGGCCATTTGATGTTTGAGGAGGAAATCGGCCGTGCGCCGGAAATGGTTGAGGGTCATTCGCTTGTTCAACTTATCGAGGACGTCGGGGTGAGCGGTTTCGAGTCCCATGGCAACCTCGAGTCCCGGTTCGCCCGACCCACGCCGGCCGTGCGCCAGGAGCGCATCGCGGAACAGGACGCAGCGTTCACCCACCAACGCCGGATGGCACTCGACCACCACGTTGGTGAAGCAGGCGATCGCCTGGGCGATGGGATCGTAGTCGCGCGGGGGAATGGCGCGTGGATCGAAGAAGCTGCCGCTGTTGTAGAGCTTGATCTGCCGAGGCTGCAGGCTCGCGTCAGGGCTGGCCGGTGTGGCGTCGGCAACGGGTACGTTCGAGGGGGAAGCGGGCGGGGTGGGGCGCGCTAGGGCGACCTTTACCTGACTGGGGATCGCACCCAATGGGATGTCCGAATTGACCGTGTGCTTCCAAAGATCGCACATGACACAGCGCCACGGACATTCCCGGCTGGTGAGGAACACCGTCAGGGTCGGAGCCACCGCGCCGGTTGCCAAGCGCTCGTCTTCGAGAACGACGGCCTGGGGTTGCCGGATGTCATAGGCGGGGCGGGAGCCACGCCGGTCGAGAATCCACCGGTCCCGGTCGGCGGGGCTTTGGGGGTACGTCATACTCACGGGCGACCGCTGGGGAAGCTAACGCAGGCTCGCGGGCTGTCCAAGCCTGAATCGCGCTCGGGCGGCGCGGGTGTAGCGAGTTGACGAAAAGGCGTGCCTCAGCGCGTTGCCTCGGGTAGGGTGTCGCTTCGGTGAGTGCGTGCGCGACCATCCCGACTCAATTCGCTCCTGCGGAGCGAGTGCCGATCGAGTTGGTTCGGCGGCAGGCGGCGCAGTTCGGTGTCGCTTCGTTAACGAGCAGCCTGCTGAACTCCTTGACGGACTACGTGTTGGTGCTCAACCCGCAGCGTCAGGTGGTGTTCGCCACCTGCAACGTTGCCGAGCTCACACGAGGAAAGACGCTGGATGAGCTCATCGGGCGGCGGCCCGGGGAGATCCTGGATTGTGCCCACGCAGCCGAGGCGGCCGGCGGGTGTGGCACGGCGGAATTCTGCTCGCAATGTGGGTTGCTCAAGGCGGTGTTGGCGGCGCTCGAGGGGCGACGCGACCGCCAGGAGTGTCGCGTGCTACGGGTAGCGGAGAACCGGGTGGACGCGTTGGACTTGCTGGTGGTCACCTCGCCGTTGGAAGTCGGGAGCGAACGGTTCTGCCTGTTTTCGGCCCGCGATGTCAGCGACCAGAAGCGGCGTCGGGTGTATGAGCGGGTGTTCTTTCACGACCTGATCAACACGGCGGGGAGTTTGGAAGGACTCATGGCGATGCTTGAACGCGAGGCTCCGGTGTCGCTAAGGCGCGACCTGGAGTTGGCGAAGCTCGGCTTCCACGACTTACTGGATCAGATCCGGGCGCAGAAGGACCTCGTCGCAGCCGAGACCGCCGAGCTCGAGGTGAACGTGGGACCGCTGCGCACGCTCGAGTTGGTCCGTCACGCGGCCGATCTCAGCCGCCAACACCCCTCCGGGGCCGACTTGCCGCAGGTGCGTCTGGCCCCAGAATGTGCCGACGCGGCGTTTGAGAGCGATCAGACCCTGCTGGTTCGGGTGCTCAGCAACCTCATCAAGAACGCGGTCGAGGCCAGTTCGCCCGGTGAGACGGTCACCTTGGGTTGTCGAGAGCGGGATGGTCGGGTCGAGTTTTGGGTGCACAACCCCGGGGTGATGCCACCCCAGGTGCAACTGCAGATCTTCAAGCGGTCCTACTCGACCAAAGGGGCCGGGCGCGGCCTGGGGACCTACAGCGTGAGGCTGTTGAGCGAGAATTACTTACGCGGGCGCGTGAGCTTCACCAGCGCGCCAGAGCAGGGGACGACCTTCACGTTGTCCTTGCCCAGCGACCCAACCGGCCGGTTCCGAAGCACGGATTCTTCGAGTTGATGGACTCGCGCTGAACCAGATCCGTTTTGAGCTAGATTAGAAACGCTGGATGGTCAGCCGTTTTAGATGTGGTTTTCTTGACAACAGTTCTCAGCCTGTCCATCCTCACCCTCACTCGAACCCGCTGCATAGTCGCCTGGCCACGGCTAGGGCGGAAGCTGGCGGTGCGAGCGAAGCGATGCCCACCGGGCAGCGAACCATCATCATCATAACACCACCACGAGGAAGGACCGACCATGTGTGAATCCTGCACGCGACGCGAGTTTTTGGGTACGGGGACGGGAGTAGCCGCCGGCTTGATGCTGTCCGGGGTGACCTGGGCTTCCGCCTTTGCGGCGGAGGCACCCAAGCTGCAGCCCCGGGGGAAAGTGCGCATCGGTGTCCTGTACACCGGCGCGCCCAGCCCAGCCGACCGAGGTTGGGGCGCTGACACAGGACAATGGGACGCCATGAAAGCTCGGTTGGCGCAGGCGGAGGTCGAGCTGAGCAATGTCGAGTTAGTCACGGGACAGGCGGACAACGCCGAGCAGGCGGCGGCGTTCCTGAAGAAGGTGGGGCCGGGGGCGCCCATTCTCGCGGTCAATCTCCAGTGTTTCGCCTTAACCCGGGTGGCACAGCCGATCCTCGACGGCGGGCACCCGTTGGCCGTGTTTTCACTCCCTGCGAGCGGCCACGACTGGATGTACCCGCATCGTTGGCAGCGGCAGGGGAAACCCGTGACGCTCCTCCCCACCAGCGACTACAACGACCTGGACCGTGCCCTGCGTGTGCTGCGGGTCATCCCCATGCTGCAGCAGACACGCATCCTGCTGTTCCCCCCGGCGCGGGGGACCAAAGCGGCCCAGTCGCCGGAAGCGGTCAAGCAGCGGTTGGGGGCGACGGTGGTAGCCGTCCAGGAGAAGGCCTTCGACGAGTTGATCACGGCGGCGGACCCCGAGGCGGTGCGGGCCGAAGCGGACCGTTGGACGCGGGAGGCGAAGGAGATCGTCGAGCCCAGCGCGGAGGACATCGACAAGGCGGCGCGGATCAGTGTGGCGCTGCAGCGGTTGCTCGAGCGGGAGCAGGCCCAAGGTTTGGCCATTGGCACCTGTATGGGGTGGTTGCCCAAAGGGTTCCCGTGTTTGGGTTTCGCGCGCTTGCGGGACCGCGGTCTGCCCGCGGCCTGCGAGGGAGATATGGACTCGCTGCTGACCATGCTGCTGTTCCAGTACGCGGTGGATCGAGCTGGGTTCCAGGGCAACGCCACCTTTGACACCTCGCGCAACGCGCTGTGGACGGCTCATTGCACCGCTCCGCTGCGGATGGAGGGGCCGAACGGCCGGCCGGCGCCGTACCTCCTGCGGGGTCACTCGGAGGTGAGCGGCAGCGGTTGTGTGCCGGAGGTACAGTACCGGCTCGGCCAGACCGTGACGCGCGCCAAGTTGGTCAACCTCGACACGATCCTGGCCTCGACCGGCAAGATTATCGAGGTGCCGGCCCGGTCGGTCCATGGTTGTCGCACCCAGATTGTCACCGAAGTCCGGGATGCCGCCAAGATGGCTGCCAACTGGAGCAGTCTCCTCGAGACGGAAGACGCCATGACGCTGCTGCACCGGGTGGTCTTCTACGGCGACCACCTCGATACCGCGCGCCATCTGTCCCGGCTTTTGGGACTCAAGTTTGTCGAGGAAGGCTGAGGAGGCGGTGGACCGGACCGGTCGGCGACCCGCTCGACCTCATCAGTGAGTCGCGGCGTCGCCGACTCGCTCGAAGACGAAGACGCGTGTGTCCCGGTCGGGCTCGAAGCCTTTGGGCCGCGGAGTTCGGCCCGGTTCGGTGCCCGCCAGGGTGAGCCGGTCGCGGCCGAGGCGGACCAGTGCGTGGGCCACGCACCCAACGTACTCGGGTGCCACACACTCGGTGATCTCGAGGTCCAAGGCGAAAACGCCATCTCGGTCGGTGGGTTCGAGGGCGCCTAGACGGCCCACATACCACTCGTCGTGGGCCGGCAGACGGAACTTAACACTGTGGCCGGTCACGGTCATTTCGGCCTCTCGTTCCTGGCCAACTTCCCGGCCGATCCAGCGTCCTTGGAGGCGGGCGGCTGGTCGGGCGGGGCCTGGGTCGACGCCTGCGCGAGCGGATCGGTGTTCGGGGTGGTCGGGCTGAGGCGAAAGCCGAGATTCGCTGGGTCGAGGTTCGCGGCTGAGGATTTGGGTGCGCGTTTGTTCGGCCAGTCGGCGCAGCAGGTGCAGTTTGGCTGCGAGGGCGGCCACTTTCCGTTCGGCTTCGGGGTTACCGTGGTGGAGGTGGTGGAGATCGACCTCCGCGAGGGCGATCTCGGTTTCGAGCTTGAGGGTTTGGGTCCGCAGCGCGCGATAGTGTTCAACGAGGAGCGCGGTATCGATCTCCTCCAAGGCGGTCGCGATCTTCGATGCGTCAGCCCAACCCGGCGGCGCTGTGGCGGTCCAGCCGACCAGACTGGCCATCAAGGCGTAAGTTAGGAATCTTGGTTTCATGTGTTTCTTTGCTTGTTGAGCTTGGATGGGTCCGGTATCGGACCTGGGACCTGTGCTTTTTACAGCGTGACGAATTTGGCGCAGGGCGAGGGTCGGTTCAAGGCCAAACGCCAGGCTCGTCCGCTCGACGAGTGGAGCGGTCAGCGGAACGGGGCGGGGAGGGGCCTGGTCCAACTGGGCGGTGCGGTTTGTGGTCGCGCCGCTGGGGCAACGCAGGTACCACTGGGGCCATGTCGCAGTCTGTCCGGGCTATCTATCAACGCATCGCCGCCAACATCGAGCGGGTGATGCAAGGCCAGCAAGGCGCCATCCGCAAGCTGATGGCCGCCTTCGCCAGCGGCGGTCATGTCCTGCTCGAGGATTTCCCGGGCACGGGTAAGACGACGTTGGCCAAGGCGCTGGCGCGGTCGGTCGAGGCCCGGTTCCGGCGCGTGCAGTTCACGCCGGACTTGTTGCCTTCGGACATCCTGGGGGTGTCGGTCTTTAACCAGCGCGATCAGACATTTCAGTTTCACGAAGGGCCGGTCTTCACCCATATTCTGCTGGCCGACGAGATCAATCGCGCCTCGCCGCGGACGCAGTCGGCGCTGCTCGAGGCCATGGGGGAGGGGCAAGTGAGCGTGGACGGTGTGCGGCGAGTGCTCGAGGAGCCGTTCTTGGTGATTGCCACGCAGAACCCGGTCGAGTTTCGCGGCACTTACCCGCTTCCGGAGGCGCAGATGGACCGGTTCGCCCTCCAATTCGATCTGGGCTACGTGTCGCCGGCGCTCGAGGTGGCGATCCTCTCCGCGCAAACCCGAGAGCACCCGCTGAACCGGCTCGAGCCCTGCGCGAGTGTGGCGGAGGTGTTGACCTTGCGGGAGGCGGTGCAGCAAACCCGCGTCAGTGAAGAGCTCAAGCGCTATATGGTCGAGCTGGCGGGTGCAACCCGCAGCGCGCAAGGGGTGCAACTCGGGGCCAGCCCGCGGGCCTCCTTGGCGCTGATGAAGACCGCGCAGGCGTTGGCCTTGTTCGACGGCCTCGAGTTTGTCACGCCTGACCATGTGCAGGAATTGGCCGTGTCGGTGTTGGCGCACCGGTTGGTGATGGATCCCCAAGCGCGCTTCGCGGGTCTGACGCCCCGGAGCGTGGTTCAGGACGTGCTGAAGAAGGTCCCGGTGCCGGCCTAAGCGCGCCTGGCGCGCGCGAGCCATGCCCCGGGGCGAACCATTCTGTGGTCGAGACTATCCAGAAGCCGGCGCGCCGGCTCGTCCGCTCCCGGCGGCGACCCGGCCTAATGCCGGTGAGGCGGCTGTTGTATCGTTTGTACCGGCGGACCTCCGGGGGGCGCTACTGGATCCGACGCCGGTTCACGCGCGCCGGTTTGGCGGTGGCCGGAGGCGGGATCGTTGCGGCGGCATTGGCGGCCGATCCGGAGCAGACGCTGGCCTACCAGGCGTTCTCCTTGCTGCTTGGGCTCTTGGTCGTCGCGGTGGTGTGCAGCCGGGGTTTCCGCCCAACCCTCGAGGTCACTCGCCGACTGCCGCGCTTTGGCACCGTGGGCGTGCCCTTGTCGTACCGAGTCGTGGTGCGGAACTTAGGCGACCGGCCGCAGACTGGCTTGCGCTGGCTCGAAGAGCTCGAGGACGGCCGGCCGACCCTCGAGGAGTTTGTGCTCCTGCAGGTGGCGGAGGAGCGGCGGGCGCGCTCGTTTCGGGTGGCGTCGCGGCGGTCGAGTTGGCAGTTCGAGCGGGCTCGGGTTGCGGAGGTTAACCTGCCTGTCCTGGAGCCGAACTCGCCGCACGAGGTGCCGGCCGAGTTGTTGCCGTTGCGGCGGGGGCGGCTGAGCTTCACGGGCGGGTTGGTGGCACGGCCGGACCCGCTGGGTCTGTTCCAGGCCTGGGCGCGGCTGGCGGCGCCGCAGGCGGTGCTGATTTTGCCGCGGCGCTACCCGCTGCCGCCCCTGGCGTTGCCCGGGTCGCGGCAATACCAGCGCGGCGGGGTAGCGCTGGCGTCGTCGGTGGGCGAGTCGGAGGAGTTTGTGTCGCTGCGCGAGTATCGGCGAGGGGATCCGCGACGGCGGATTCACTGGCGAAGTTGGGCGAAGACGGGCCGGCCGATCGTCAAGGAGTTCGAGGACGAGTTCTTCGTGCGACACGCGCTGGTGCTCGATACCTTCACCGATCATCCGAAGAGCGAGGTGTTCGAAGCGGCGGTGGCCGTGGCGGCGTCGTTTGCCTGCACGGTGCCGACGCAGGAATCTCTGCTGGACCTGCTTTTTGTTGGGCGCGAGGCCTATTGCTTTACGGCCGGGCGCGGGGTTGGGCATACGGATCAATTGCTCGAGGTCCTGGCCTCGGTCCAGCCGTGCCCGGACCATGCGTTCGGCGACCTAGAAGGACTGGTGCTCGAGCATGCGGCAGCGGTGAGCGGGTGCGTGGTGGTGTTGCTCGAATGGGACGCGGCGCGCCGCCAGTTAGTGCGGCGCCTTGGGCAACTCGGGTTGCCGGTGTTGGTGCTGGTCATCACCGAGCCTGGCGGGGGAAAATCCCTCGACACGGGGTCGTTGCGCGATCGCCCCGAGCGGTTTCACGTGCTCGAAACGGGACGGCTCGAGGAGGGCCTCGCACGCTTATGAAGCCGCCGCCGTTGTTGCTAGGTTTCACGCTGCTGTTCTGGGGTTGGCAGAGCGGTTGGCTGGCGGCGGGGGCATTGCTTGGGGCGGTCCTCGAGGTCGCCCCGCTGGTCAAGGTCCGCTGGGAACTCACGGACACGGACTTCCGCCGGCTTTGGAACGTCTGCACGGTGCTCTTTCTCGGGGCGGCGCTGTACCTGTTTAGCGCCAACGACGGCCTCGGCGCCGCCCGCGGTTTGTGGCAGCCGGGCTCGCAGTCGGAGGCGGCGCGCCGGGTGACCCGCGTCACGCTTCAGTTTCTCCAGTGGCTGCCCCTGGTGTTCTTCGCGGTGCCTGCCGCCCAGGCGTACAGCTCCCGGCGGGTTCTGCCTCTGAGCGTGTTTTCGTGGATTGCCCGGCGTCAACTCCGGCGCCGCGGTGGCGTTGAAGGTCAGCCCGGGCCGGCGGTCGACGCGGCGTGGCCCTACTTTGCGATCGTCTGGATGGCGGCGAGCGTTGCGCCGAGGCATGGGGCCTGGTTTTTTGCTGGGGCAGCGAGTTTGCTCGGCGTCGCGCTGTGGGTCGCGCGTTCGCCCCGATACCGGGCGCCGGTTTGGGGCGCGACGTTGGCCGCGGCTGTAGCGGTGGGTGGGGTGAGTCTATTCGGCGTCGCACGGCTCCAATACTGGCTCGAGAACTACAATCCCAACTGGTTTTTGCGCGCTGCCCAACGCGGGTTCGACCCCAAAGAAAGCCGGACGGCGCTTGGCCAAATCGGGGTGCATCAACTCTCGGGTCGGATCGTCCACCGCGTGACACCCCGGACCCCGGCGGAGGCCCCGACGCTCTTGCGCGAGGCCAGCTATCACACCTTCAGGTCGCCGACCTGGTACGGCGCAGGTGCAGACCAGGACTTCACGCTGGTGGGGAGCGGACCGGACGAGCTGACTTGGTTGTTGCTGCCTCGGAAGCGGCCGACGGCGGTGGCAACGATCGCCTCCTATCTGCGCGGGGGCCGCGGCGTTCTGGCGTTACCGGCGGGCACAGCGCGACTCGACGATTTGCCGGCCTTTGTGCTCAAGACGAATCGGCTCGGCACGGTGCTCGTGGACTCTGGCCCGGGCCTGGTGGTTTATGACGCCCATTATGGCCCCGGCACCACCCTGGATAGCCCACCGACGCCAGAAGACCAAGCGGTCCCCGAGGCGGAGGAACCCTCACTCCGGCGGGTGTTGGGTGAACTGGGACTTGATGGGTGGACGCCCCTCGAGGTGGTGGCGCGGCTGCACGGGTTTTTCCAGGACCAGTTCCGCTACCGGAGTTACCGTTTGGCTGCGGGACCCCGCGTGGCCGAGGGGACACCCTTAAGCAACTTTCTGCTCACCGACCGGGCCGGTCATTGCGAGCTCTTCGCCACCGCGACCGTGCTCTTGCTGCGGGCGGCGGGAATCCCGGCTCGCTATGCCGCAGGCTATGCGGTCCAGGAACAGGCGGGCCGCCATCATGTGGTACGGCAGCGCCATGCGCACGCCTGGGGCTTGGCGTTTATCGATGGGGCCTGGCGGGACGTGGACACGACGCCGGCGGGGTGGACGGCGGTCGAGGCGCAGCGGGCATCTTGGTTCGAGCCGATCGCGGACGGGTGGCAATGGTTGTGGTATCAATTCTCTCGCTGGCGATGGGGACAAGCCGGGTGGCGCTCCTATGTGCCCTGGCTGGTCGTGCCGGTGTTGGCGGTGCTGGTCACGCGGATCGTGCTCGACGCCCGCCGCCGCCGCGCGCGAGCGTCGCCGCCCACGCCGCGCGCCGACCCGAGCCATCCAGGTCTCGACTCGGAGTACTACTTGCTCGAGCAACAGCTCCGCCAACTGGGCCAGGCGCGGCCGCCGGACGAAACTCCGGCGCGGTGGCTTGAAAGGGTTTCGGGGCGATGGCCGACACCCGCCAACCGGGCGCGATGCGCTGCGCTGGCGCAGCTCCATTATCGCTACCGATTCGACCCCGCCGGCCTTGACCGGGCGGCACGATTGGCCTTGAGCGCCACGGCGAGCGCGTTGCTCGAGGACCTCCGCTCGCGCTCAGGCGGGTAGCGCAGGGTCACGTCCGTCCACCATCTTCACCGGGTTGTGCTCGAAGTATTCCCGCACGAGTGCCTGCATCATTTTGCCCCGTCGATCATAGAGGCGTTTGAGCTTGCGCGGCTTGTGTTTGGCGAGGGCGTAGTGCGTGAGGATCGGCATGGCGATGGTCGTGTCCGTGTAGCAGACGACGGCGTCGGGCAGCCGTTCCGGATCGACTTTGCCCCAACTGACCGCTTCGCTTGGGGTGGCCCCGGACAGCCCGCCGGTGTCGGGCCGGGCATCGGTGACCTGGAGGAAGTAGTCCTGGCCGTACTCCTTAATGCGCAGCACTTCTTGAATCTGCGGCTCGGTTTGGAGCATGAAGTTTTTGGGACTGCCGCCGCCCCACAACACCACGGCGCTCTTGCCGCCGGCGCGTTTGGCCGCCAAGACGTAAGCGGTGGTTTCGTTCACGTCGATGGACGGGTTGACGCGGAGCCTGTTGCCGCGCAGTTCGACGCCGGCCACGTTCATGCCGATGGTCGAGTCGCCGGGCGAACTGGTGTAGCAGGGCACTCCTGCGCGATAGGCTGCGGCGAGCACGGAGACGTCTTTGAGTCGGTGCTGGCGTTCCCATTCCGCGCAGTATTTCCCCAGCAAGTAGTGAAGCTCGGCAGTGCCCATTTCCTTTTGGAACTCCGGCCGGACCAGGATGCTGCGGAGGATTTCGTCGGTGGCCATCAACCCGTCGCTGTACGGGATGACGACGTCGTAGATGCGGACCAGGTCGTTATTGCGCAGGTCGGTATCGTCGAACTTGAAGCTGGCGGCGTGCACGGGGTAGTTGAGCGCAAAATGCATGTCATGGTACAGGATGGCGCCCGTCGAGACGATCCAGTCCACGAAGCCGGCCTTGATGAGCGGGATGACACAGGAACAGCCCAAGCCGGCCGGCGTCAAAGCCCCAGCCAGGCTCATGCCCACGGTGACATCTCGCGCCAGCATCTTCTCGGTGAAGAGCTGGCACCCCTCCTTCAGCCGCGCCGAGTTGTACGCCAGAAAGACTTCGTCCACCAGGTAGGTGAGCTTCTCGCGCCCGGTGAGGTTCCGCGGTTGAATGCGTTTGCCCGACATATACTGCCGTTTGTGCGGGCATTCCTTGTCCTTTAACCACTCGGGCATCTCCGATAGGTCTTCGCGGGCGCGGACGTGGGCTCGTTCAGTTCTTGCCATAGGTTGATGGTTAATCGGTCAATCTCGATCTTGGCGGGCTACAATACGAAGCCGCTCCTGCTTGCCAATCAATTTCCGCTTCGTTACGGCCGGGGATACGCCCGGTCCAACTGTTGAAAACGCTTGTACACGGGCGAATCGGGCCGGATGCGCTTTTGGACGAGGTCCAACACGCGCCGCGCTTCGGCCCGGTCCGCCCCCCCCACCAAGACGACGTAATCCAGGTCGATCTCGGTCAACCGCGGTTCGCCCAGCTCGAGCCGATGTTGGCGCAGCCAGGCGCGGAGACCGTCCGCCCCGTCGCGCTTGGCAGCCTCGAGCGAGGCCTCGAGGCGCGCTGGCAAGCCGGGCAATCGGCCCGGCGCCGGCGCCGACTCCGCAGCCTCCGCAGACTTGTGCTCGCCCATTTTGCGTTGGGCGTACTGGCGGAACTTCAAGCCGCCCCAGATCAGCCCGGCCACCATCAGGAGGGTGAGGAAATGTCGCATTACTCCTGGAGTCGTTGGACGCGGGCGCCGAGCTGCCGCAGTTTCCGATCGAGCTGCTCGTAGCCGCGGTCGAGGTGATAGATGCGTTTGACGCGGGTCTCGCCGCGGGCGACCAGGCCCGCGATCACCAACGCCGCCGAGGCGCGTAGGTCGCTCGCCATGACGGGGGCGCCGCTCAAGGGCTTGCCGCCCTTCACCACCGCGCTGGGTCCCTCGATGGTGATGTCCGCCCCCAGCCGGGCCAACTCGCTCACGTGCATGAAGCGCGACTCGAAGATGCGTTCGGTGATGATGCTGATGCCCGGGGCCTGGGTCATCAGGACCATCATTTGCGCCTGGGCGTCGGTGGGGAACCCGGCATAGGGCTGCGTGGTCACGTCGAGCGGCCGCAGCCGGCGCCCCGCGCCCACGGTCAACGCGCCCCCCGCCCGGTCGACCCGCGCCCCGGCCTCCTGCAACTTGTCCAGCACCGCGCTCAGATGGTCCGGTCGCGCCCCGCGGAGCGTGACGGTGCCGCGGGTGGCGGCAGCAGCGACGGCGAAGGTGGCCGCCTCGATGCGATCGGGGATCACCTCGTGCTCGGCGCCATGGAGTTCCGGGACGCCGGTGACGGTGATGGTGGGGCTGCCGATCCCCCCGATCCGCGCCCCCATCGCCGTCAAAAAATGCCCCAAGTCCACGACCTCAGGCTCGCAGGCGGCTCCTTCGATAATGGTAACGCCTTCCGCGAGCACGGCCGCCATCATCACGTTGGCCGTGCCCAACACCGTCGGCCCGGCGCGTCCGCCGAGGAAGACCTCCGCGCCGCGGAGGCGCGGGGCGCGGGCGCAGATGTACCCGCCGTCGATGGCGATCTGGGCCCCGAGGGCGCGCAGTCCTTTCAGGTGCAGGTCGATCGGGCGGGAGCCGATGACACAACCTCCCGGCAACGACACGCGCGCTTCCCGCTGCCGCCCCAACAGCGGGCCCAGAATGCAGATCGAGCCCCGCATCTTGCGGACCAGTTCGTAGTCCCCGAAACCCGAGGTCTTAGCTGCTTGCACCGTCATGCTGTCGCCGTGCACGCGGACCCGGGCGCCCAGCGAGGACAGGATCTTACCCATGAACGCCACGTCACTGAGGTTGGGCACGCGCCGGACGGTGCAGGGCTCCCGCGTCAAGAGCGTGGCCGCCAGGACGGGCAACACCGCGTTCTTGGCGCCGCTGATGGTGACCTCGCCCTCGAGGGGCACGCCGCCCTGGATGCTTAGGCTATACATGCGAATCTCAGCCGGTCGCCTACCCCACCCGCCACGCTGCTCCGGACGCGCGTTCGCCCCTCTCGCCGTTCATGGTTTCGTTCAAGCTCAACGAGCTCGTACTGTTCCATCATCCTAATCGGCAAGCAACGAGGATCCGTGGTTTCGCGTGGTAGTCGCACTCGATCGACTCGATGCGCCAACCTACACCCTCGAAGTGCGATTGGACCGCAGTCGCCTGGCCGTCCCCGAACTCGAGCAGGAGCCGGCCCTGGGGCCGCAAGAAGGGCGGCGCCTCGGCCGCCAACCGACGGATGACCGTCAGCCCGTCCGGCCCGCCGTCCAGAGCCAGGTGTGGATCGTGATCGCGCACCTCCGGTTCGAGGGTGGCGATCTCCGCGGTCGGGATATAGGGCGGATTGGACAGGACCACGTCAAATCGCATCCCCGCCGGCACCGCGCCGAACCCGTCGCCCTGCCAAAACTCGAGCTGGTTCAACACTCCGTGGCGCCCAGCGTTCTCCCGCGCCACCGCTAACGCGGCGGCCGAAACATCCAAGGCATAGACCCGCGCACGCGGACAGTGCGCGGCTACGGTCACCCCGAGGCAGCCGCTCCCGGTCCCGAAATCGAGCACGCACGGCGACGCCTCGCCCAGCGCCTCGAGGAGAGTCCATGCCCGTTCCGCCAGCAGTTCGCTCTCCGGCCGCGGAATCAGCACCTCCCGATCGAGGGTAAACTCGAGGCCGCAGAAACTGGTCGAACCGACGATTCGCTGGAGCGGTTCGCGGGCGCCGCGCCGCCGCACCAGTTCCCGCAGCGTCTCCAACTCGCGCTCCTTGAGGACACGGTCGAAATCCAGGTACAATTTCAGTCGCGGTACCTCCAGCACATGGGCCAAGAGCAGCTCGATCTGCAGCCGCGGCGAGCGGACGCCTTTAGCGGTCAAGAACTCGGTGCTCCTATGAATGACCTCAAGCACTGTCACGCGGCCCAAAGTAAGCTCCGCGTTCCGAGTGCAAAGTCCAAAGTGCGCCGGGATTCGGCTTGACGCGAGCGGGCGCCTCCGGGAGAAAATTTGAGCACGCTGTCATCAGGTTCAAGCCAACCGAGCACCGTGGACCATCATACTGATGAACGTTTATCGTTTATGAATCCTATGAGCACGAACATCCCAACCCCAACCCCGAACTGTCGCTGGCTCGATCGCCTGGCCCGGCCCAGGTGGACCACGGTCGGCCTCGCCGCAGGCCTCGCCCTCGCCCTCACCGCTGCGGGGCCGGTTGCCCTGGCCCAGGGCGTGAACCTGAACCAGGGGCTGGTTCTGTACCTCACCTTCGACGAGGGGACGGGGGATCGCGCCGGGGACGCCTCGGGCAATTTGCGTCCGGCCGGCGTTCACGCGGCTCCGCAGTTTGCGGACAAGCAAGTGCTGTGGACGGATGGGCGGTTCGGCAAGGCGGTGGACTTCGATGGCACCTATTTCCTGAGTGTGCCGGACTACTTTGGCATTGGGGGCAAGGCGCCGCGGAGCATCTCGCTGTGGGTGAACACCTTCACGGCCCCGAGCACGACGACGGTGTTGGTGGGGTGGGGCCCGAACGTGGCGCAGCAGCGCTGGCACTTCAAGTTCGAGGGCAGCAACGGCGCCATCCGCACCGAGAACCAGGGTGGCAACAACTACGGCAGCATCCCGGTGGCGGATGCCAACTGGCATCATGTCGTGTGCGTCTTTCCCGAGGGCGGCGCGGTCATCGGCGATGTGAACCACTACGTGGACGGCGTGCTCGACCCAGTCAAGAGCGGGGGGTTGACCAACCCCGTGAACACGGTGGCAGACGCGGTGAACGGGCGGGCCGTCTCGGTGGGGGGCTCGCCCTTCGACGCTGGTTTTCGGTATGCAATTACGATGATCGATGACGTGCGCGTCTACGACCGAGTGCTTACCCCGGAGGAAATCGCCGCCCTGGCCCAGGGGCAAGGCGTCCTCAGCGGTGCACCGCCCATGATCGTTCCGGCGGCTGGGATCGAGAACAACCCCTTTGTCGATCCAGCGGGCGGACTCCAATGCCAGGTGCAGGCGGTCGGGGCGGCTGCGGTCCAGCCGGGCGGAGTGATGCTCAAGGTGAATGACCAGGATGTGACGGCGCAGGCCAACCTCACCGGCGGCGGCGCTTCCGTGTCCATCGCCTACGCCGGCCTCGAACTCAACCAGACCTATACCGTCGAGGTCCGCGCCACGGACAACGGCGGGTTGATCGGGGTGCGGCGATGGTCCTTCAGCACCTACTCCCAAGCGAATTTCGTGATCGAGGCGGAGGACTACAACTTCGGCGGAGGCAAGTTCATCGATGACCCGGTGCTCTGCAACACGCTGGGCGGCGGGCCGAACTGCTACTTCGACCGGATCAGCCAACCGGGGATCGACTCGTTCGACTCGAGAGGGGCAAGCGACGACACGGCCAACTTCGACCTGGTCTACCGATATTCGAGCAGTGGACCCGTGCGCGAGGAGCAATTCGACACCTACCAATCCACAGACCAACCGCGAGCCAAGCACACGCAGGCCGGCATCAGCGACTATGAGGTGAACCTGCTCAACGCCGGCGATTGGGCGAATTACACGCGGCAATTCCCGACGGCAGAAGCCTTCCGCATCCTCTTGCGGGCGCGCGCGGGCGCGCGGCAGGTCGTCCGGCTCGAGCGGGTCACGACTTCGGCCAGCGGACCGGACCAGCAGGTCGTGCTCCTGGGCGCCTTCGTGGTGCCGGCCTCGGCGAGCTACGTCTTTGTGCCGCTGACGGATTTGGCGGGCGAGAAGGCCCTAACGGTGAAGCTGACCGGGCAGCAGACGCTGCGCCTGACGGCCGTCGAGGCGAACAACAATGTGAACCTGAACTACCTGATGTTCTTGCCGGCGGCGCATACGGCGGTGCTGCCCACGGTGGCGATTACGGCGCCGACAGAAGGCTCCGTGCATCCCACCGCCGGATCGATTACCGTCCGCGCCACGGCGAACGACGAGGACGGTTTTGTGGCTCAGGTCAGCTTTTCGGCTCAGGTCAACGGCGTCCTGACCGAGTTGGGGGTGGACACCACGGCCCCGTTCGAGGTGGTCTGGCCCAATGTGCCCGCCGGCGTGCACATCCTGACCGTCGCCGCCACCGACAACGACGACCTCGTCGGCCAAGCCCAACCGGTGCGGATCGTAGTGGACAGCGAACCCCCGGAGCTGACCTCGGTGCGGGAGGCGCCCACGCTGGACGCGGTCGAGTTGATCTTCAGCGAACCGCTCGATCCGGTCTCGGCTGGCCTCCTCGCCAACTATGCCATCCAGCCGCCGCTGGCCCTCCTGAGCGCGGCTGCGGCCGGTCAGCGGGTCATTCTGACCACCGCCCCGCAGACCGCGGGGACCACCTACACCGTCCAAGCGACCAACGTCAAGGACGCCAACGGCATTGTCCAACCGCTGGCATCGGCCGGCTTCAAGGCAGGCAGCTCGACGTTGCTGTATGGCCTCGAACTGTACTGGACGTTCGACGAGGGCGCCGGCCCGGTGGCGCGGGACTTGTCCGGCTACGGCCGCAACGCGCGCGTGTTCAATACCCCCACCTTCGCTGGCAAAGAGATCCTCTGGGTCGGCGGGCGGTTCGGCGGCGCGGTCGACTTTGACGGCTCGTATTTCTTAGGTTCAGCGAGCTACTACGGGATCGGCGGCACGCAACCGCGCACGCTCTCGATGTGGATTCAGACCGACTGGGTGGTGCCGAGCGGCGCGCATGCCTTGATGGGTTGGGGCCGCAACGCCACCGGCCAACGCTGGCACTTCAAACTCGAGAACACGGTCAATGGCGCCCTGCGCACCGAGAACCAAGGCGGCAATAACTTCGGCGCCGTGCCGGTCAACGACGGTCAATGGCACCACATCGCCGCCGTCTTCCCGGATTGGGGAGGCGTGGTGGGCGACGTGGACCACTACGTGGACGCGGTGTTGGATGCGGTCAAGAGCGGCGGCATCGCGAATCCGGTTAACACGAATGTGGACCCGGCCCTCGCGCCCCCGGTTACGGTCGGCGGCGCCCCCTTAGGCACCGAACTGCGCATTGCGACGGTGGTGTTGGATGACGTGCGCCTGTACAGCCGGGCGCTGAGCCTGGCGGAACTCGAGGCGCTGCAACGCGGCGAGGGCGTGTTGGTCGGCGGCCCCGGCCCCTTGCCCAAGCTCGCGATCGTGCGCAACCTCGACTCGACCCTCACCCTCTCGTGGACGGGACCGGGCACGCTCCAAACCACGACCGCACTCGGGACCGCCTGGTCGGCCGTACCGGGGGCGACCAGTCCTTACACCTTGACGCCGGGCGCCGTGGCGTTCTTCCGCGTGTTCGTCCCATGAACGCCGTGGAATCTCGAGGGCGCACCCAAGCGTCGGAGCCGATGAACTGGCGAGGCGGAGGTTGGGGTGCATGGCGCGCGCGGAGGGCCCAGCCCTCGGTGGGAGGCATGCCGGGACGGCCGCCGGCGGCGGCCGGGTTCACGCTCATCGAGTTGTTAGTGGTGATTAGCATCATTGCGATTCTCGCTGCGCTGTTGTTGCCGGCCTTGAGCAAGTCCAAAGAGTCCGGGCGCCGCTCGGTCTGCAAGAACAACCAACGGCAGATCGTCTTGACCATGCTGATGTACTCGGGCGAAAACCGCGGCCAGTTCCCCGACGGCCAGCGAGATAATGCCTTCGAGCATTTCTCGTTCATCCACTCGGACGTCTACACCTACCTCCAGAAGGTGGGGTCGATGAGCACCAACGCCATCCAGTGCCCCAACAAGAAGGATTGGTACCGCTACGAGCCTTCAGTGGGGTACCGGCTCGGCTTCTACTTCCTCTGGGGCCACCACACCGACCTCGACACGCGCGATCGCGAGGGGGCCTACCGCGGGCCGGCCCCGTGGGATTCGCCGCGGCGCGACATCGATTCGCCCCAGTGGCCGATGATCGCCGATGTCATCGAGAAAGGCACGGTGACGCCGAACGTGACCTCCGCGCCCCACGGGCCGACGGGGCCCGTGCGCAGCCAGTTGGGGCAACTGCCCGAACCGGAGGCGATCCGGTCGCAGGGTGGGAACATCGGCCGGTTGGATGGCTCGGTCACCTGGCAGCACCAGCGGCTGATGAAAGAACACTACGCCACCATTCCTCACGGAGCGATCCGCGGGTACTGGTAGCTGCCGGCGGCGTCGCGCGCACCCAAATCGGGCTCGACCACGCGCGACCCGGGTTGCCGTGCGGGTCGGCATCCCGCTGAGTCACCCGCACGTAGTACCAACTGGCCCCGCTAAACGATCGGTCGGTGAACTCGATCTGCGCCTCGCGCGTCTCGGGCTGCCAGGCGTGAAGCACTGCCCCGTCGTGCACAAGCGCCACCTCCGCCAACGGAGCCGTTCCGGCCACTCGAATAGTCAGGCGCGGTGAGCCGCGGACCGCAATCGCTTCGCCCATCCGATGGCCGTCGATGCGAAACTCCAAGCCGATGCGCGCAGACCACACCGCGTAGCAGCGGCGTGCCCTTAGGGCCTCGAACAGGGCCGGCCGCGTCAGGCGCCGGGCATACACGGCGGTACGCGCCGCGGGTTTTCCTTCGTGCGTATCGCTGCCGCCCACCAGACCGGTTCGACCGCCCTGGTTCAGGTAGTCCCGGATCACCGACTCGACCTGGGTCTCGTAGCGTTTCCCTTCATACCACACGACATCCGGCATGACCTCGGTGTTGGCGATCACATCGCACTGCGACACCCTGTAAGCCCACTGATCGCGTCCGTCACTCGTGTGGTCCGGGTGGTTGTTATGAATCAGCCCGCCGACCCGTCGCACCGCAGCGGCGAGTTGGTCCGGGCTCTGGTACAACGGATCCTTCGCACTAAACAGATACGGAACACGGTTCGGGAAATAAACATTCTTGTGGTTGTAGTAGCGCGGTGACCCAGCCAGGAGCCCTTCGGACAGTGTCTCCCCGGCATACTCCGTCCAGTATTTCGGCTGCGAGGTCCATTCGTACCCGGCAATCGCGACGAACCGACCGTCCTCCGTCAGGGCCTCGACGGTGGCCTGGGTCTGCTCCCAGACCGCGGCCGGCATCCGCCAGGGTGGGCCATTGCCAAAATCATGGTCGCTGACGATCGCAAAATCGAGGTTCGCCTCTTCACGCGCATGGCGCAGATACTCGGCGACGGTGCCCTTCCCGTCGGAGTTGGCCGTGTGTCCATGCACGTCGCCCCAATACAAGCGATAGCGGGCGCAGCCGGTCAGAGAACCGACACCCAAGCCCCAGACCAACAACAACCGTAGCCAAACCGGGCACCCAACACCTATGGACGCTCCAACTCCGCGGCGAGGATTCACCGGGGGGTTATACTCGGCCCATGCAACCTGGGCAAGCAGGAGCGGTTCGAGCGCGATGGCAGAGCTCGAATGCCTCGCCTAAGCGTTCGGATTGGGCAAAGCCCACACCCCACCCGCAACGGCAACGACGCCAAATGAATGGCCCGACAATGCGCCCAAGCCACCATTACCGATGAGAGGTCGGGATAGACGACAAATCGGAGGGCGCGCAGTCCTCTGCGCGCCGCGGCTTCCTGTGTCCACAGTGGGTTACGGCGCGCAGAGGACTGCGCGCCCTACCGCCGAGTTGTAGGCCATCACAGTGGCCCACGAGTAGATTCCCATACAACGCAATCATCCGCTTCGAACCGGAAGACCCGGAACGAGACTTCTCCTGCAATCCTGCCTCCTGGTCGCCTTGGCCTTGGCCGGCGCCACGGCCGCCCCGGCGCAACGCTCCGCCCTTCTGGGGCCGGGCCGGCGAACACTGGACACCCCAAAGCCGCCTGTCCGATTTCTCCTATGCAGGGTATCGTCGGGGCGAAGCGCCGTTGCCCACCGCGCAGCCACCTAACCTGTATGCAGCCCGACTGAATCGCCGCTGGCGTTCCGGCTCGGCGTAAGGTACGCTTACGCGCTGAATTAATATGCGACACAGAACGTTCCTTCGTGTGGCGGGGGGCAGTGGCGCCCTGGCCGGCCTGGGCGACCTTGGGCTTTCTCAGTCGACTACGGCCCGTTTCCGCCGCGGAAGCCCCGCTCGAGGCCCGGACGGTGCGCCTGCACCCGGAGATCGAGCCGCTGGTGCGTTGGCTCGAAGTGACCCCGCGCGAGCGGGTGCTCGAGGGCGTGGCGGAGCGGATCCGCCGGGGCCTGACCTATCGTGAGCTGTTGGCCGCGCTGTTGCTGGCCGGCGTGCGCAACATCCAGCCCCGCCCGGTCGGCTTCAAGTTCCACGCGGTCCTGGTGGTAAACTCGGCGCACCTGGCGAGCCTGGCCTCGCCAGACACGGACCGGTGGCTGCCCATCTTCTGGGTCGAGGCGCACCCTGACCCGCAGCCGTTCGCCGAAGCCGCTCGCCGGTTGATCTTCCTCAAGGGCACCAACTCGCACGACTACAAGTACAGCTCGGCCGTGTTCGAGGACTACCATGCCCTGGCGCCGTCGCTGCGGAACCGGTTCCTCGCCGCCAGCGTCTTCTACCTGCGCGGCTCGGGCGATCCCGACAATGCCTTGGTCCAGCGCACCCGCGCCGCTCTCGATACCTAGCCCCCTGCGCCTGGTGTGGCGACCGGGCGAGGCCACCGTGCAACCGGTCCACGATGCCGCTGCCCCTCGAGCCGCACTACCCTGGCGGGTCTCTCTGCATTTGACGGCGCCGGGCGGTCAGTTCCTTGGCAAAGTCAGGGTGCTTCCGGTACTTTGCCGTCGGGCGATTTAGAAACTGGAACGCGGTGGCGTCCAACTGCTGCACCTGAAGCATCTCGGCCACGGCGCCCGCCAGCACAGCCGAATGTTCCACGCAGCTGTGGTAATTGACCTCCAACATCGCCTTGACTCCTGCCCGAGCGAGTCGAACGCAGGCATTCACGACCGCAGGGTTACCGTCCCTGGCTGGTTCCTTCCAAGCGGGCACGACCTCCTCCAGCGCCGACCGAACACTTTGCGCGATGCTTGGTCCAGGCTCGTCGGGCAGATCGAACAACGCCAACGCGGCATCCAGAAGAGCGGCAACGTTGACGGGCGCAGTGCGCTTAGGCCATCCAGCGAGCCAAGCCACGATCACCGGCAGGATGAACGTCCGGGGAGTGCTCGCGCCCATCCAGTCTGCGGAAGTGTCCTCGCGGGCCGTTTTGAACGGCTTCCGCCAATCGCCCGCCAAGAACTGGGCGAGAGCCTCGGTCCCCGCGGTCGGGCCGCTGGTGAAGCAGTCACCGTCCTCGAGGAACAAGACCTCCTCGCCGCTACCACCGCCGTCCACCAACGGCCCGGGAAGCAGCCCGCCGGCTTGATCGCAGGAACGGGTCGCCGCTTGCCGCATCCATTCGACTTGTCGCGCCTGACCACCAGCAGCGTCGCGCAAGTCGAGGAGGCGGCGGGGAAACGGTTCGGCGCGGAACGCCTCCCAACGCGCTGTGAGGATAGACTCGCTGTCATCGAGAGCTAGGGCCGCTTGGGCCAAGCGATCTGCCGCCCGAGCGCGCGGCTCCAGCCCTTCCGGGATGTTTTCCAAGGCTTCCTTGGCGGCCCGCAATAGGCGTGCAGGGTCTTGCTGGCCGGCAATCGCCTCGAGCCAGTCGAGCCAGGCCTGGGGTCGCCACGGACTATCTTGACGGGCCAGTTCTTCCAAGCCCACGGCACCGCGTCTTAACTGGACGGCTTCGCGCAGCCACCGATCGGCATCACGCTCGCGGTCTTGGCGGAGGCCAGCGATCATGTCGTCCAGCCAAGCCTCACGGGCGTCTTGCGACATGGGGGCGCTTTCGAGCAGCGACTGCACAGTCAGGTTGCATTGCTCCCAGAGGTTCCTCCGCAGCCACCGCCTTCTTTCCGCCAACTCCCCAGCACGATGCTCGGCAGGGGCGGTCTCGCCCACGGCGCGCAAGTAGCGAACCTGCTCACCGCAAGCACTCGGCACGCTGTGCAGGTGTTTTTGCACCATGACGACCACTCGTCAGCGTAACGCACAGATCGTCGAGATGCGTGAGCGGGGAGTTTCCCGCCAGGAGGTCGCGCGGCGGTTTCGAATCACCCCTGGCCGGGTTGCTATGATCGATCAGGACTGCAATCGGCGCCTGGCGCAGGGAAACGCGGCCCATGGAATCGTCACCCAGCGCGAATTCCAGATCCTGGTTTCGCCTCAGGAACGCCCGTAGGGCAGGCACTGCCCGACCGCCATTGTCTGTACCTCCGTTGTCCTTAGGACTTACGGCCACCACTGCCGTTTCTTGAGCTCTGGATGCCTCGTCGGCCGCTCACTGTTCGTGCCAGTCTTCCCGCCTCAGTGTGGGATCTGGAAGAACTCTTGTGCCCTCGACCAAGGAGGCCGATAGACTGGGGACACTCCTTTCGCCACGGGCGTCCGGGTTCCTTTAGCCGAACCGGTAGACTCGATACGGCCGCTTGGCCATCTGACCTCGATTTCGCTTGAAGAGATGGCGATCTCCAGTTGCTTTGGACCGTCGGCGGATAATTCAGTGAGCGCGTACGGCCATAATTCTCCCGGAAGGCGGTAGCTCCCATAAACGTAGAGCGCTCCCGACTCATCGGCAAAAAGGCCCGAGGTAGACGCAGTATAAGAAAGGTATTCCAACTCTGGCGCCAGCGTTTCATCCAGGGCCCCATCCGCGTGGAGTCTGGCGATGCCACTGCACGACACGCCGTTGATCGAGTTGAAATTGCCCGTGATCCAGATGCGTCCCAGAGCATCGACCTGAGCACTGTGCACTTCCGGTAGGCCCCCCGTGGCGTCCAGCTTCACCAACTCGACGTTTGCCTTGAATGCTGCATCGACTTTCCCCGACGCATCGAGTTTCGCCAAAGCCGTCGTCTTGAGCGTGCCTATCCGGTCGAACAGTCCGCCAGCGACCAGGCCTCCGTCAGGTAGCAACGCCGCCGCCAGAAATGGGTCCCAACCGGGATAGACCGTCAGGACTTGCTCATACTGGCCCGTAATTGGATTCAGCAGCACGGGGTAAGTCTGGTAGCCGGGCCCGCCAAGCGCCGAGCCACTGACAAAGCCGGCATCGCGGCTGCCATCCGCCTTCAGGCGAATGAGTTGAAAGCCAAACCGGTTCTGAAGGTCGCCGGCTACTGCCGTGCCTAGGCTCGCAATCATCCCACCAGCCGCGTCCACGGCCACGACCCGAAAGGAGCCGACTTCGGCCTTCACCAGGCTCCCGCCCGCGCCGGTCTCCAGACGCCCGAGGCGGTTGGTGAAGGGCACAAACGAGGGGTCTTCCGCACCACTTGGCAGCAGCCGCCCGAATGGGAATTTTCCATCGACGACATTCCGATCCGTGTTGCTCCAGTAGATCAAGCGGTCGTTCCACAGTTTGAGACCGCTGCCACCACTTGCGAAGCTAGAATTGGGGAACTTGTACGGGAAGGTGGGGTCGGGGCTCCCGTCCGGCAGGAATCGCTTGGTCTCGTAAAGGTAGGGGAAGATGCGCTCATCGCCAGTGCCGACCACAGCGTAGAAGCGGCCGTCGGGCAGCACTTGTACGTCACGCACGACCACGATGTTAGTCCGTGCCAATGGCCCGTAGGGATCATCGGGAGTTCCGTTCGTGGCGACCAGCCTGAACGTGGCGTCGAGGGTGCCATCACTGCGCACGCGGACCATTGCCGGTTGCGAGACTTGGCCGAGTCGATCGAACTCTCCCCACGCCAGGAGTCCTCGTCCAGGCTGACGCGCTGCGCCGAGCAGATATACTTCCGACTGCAGTTCGGGCAGGATGAAATCGACATTCAAGGTTCCGTCCCCGTTCAGGCACACGACGCGATTGGTGATAGGAGGACTCGCGAAGGCCATGTTTCCGCCAAGCAGCAGCCGCCCGCCACTCAACAACGCCATCCAAGAGGAGGTGCTGAAACTCAGGTGATCAGGTATCGGTGGGGTGAATGATCCGTCCAGAGTTCCATCGGGCAAGAGCCGAATCGCGCCCTCGCCCGCCGCCACCAGCCGACCATCCGGCAAGGACCGGAGGCCTCGTACGGTACGGGCGCCCGTCCCAGCGACGCCTGCCGGAATCGACCGGAACGATCGATCCGCCGAGCCATCGTTGTTCAGGCGAATCACCAGGTATTGCGCCGAGTCGCCTGGGAACTGGAACCGGCGCCCGCCGATCGGGGCATGGAACCCATCGAACACCATCGGCGGGGTGGAGCCTAGCAGGTTTTCGATATTGTCGAAGCCGCCGCCGAGGTTCGAAGCGGTGCCGCGTGAGCCGTCGAGGGTGCCGGAGCCCGCGATGCTAGCGACCGGCGCCGCCAAGGATTGGCTCCAGTCGAGGGTGTCGGTGCCTGTGTTGCCGTCGATTCTCCCGCTTAGCCCAGCGCCGTTGGCGAAGATGAACTCATCGTCTTCAGTACCACCTGTCAGGTTTTCGATGCCGGTGAAGGTGGCGCCGCCTACAGTGCCAGCATCGGCGCTGCTGACGTGCCAGGTATTCGGCAAGTCAGGGCCAATGAGCCTGTCGCTGCCGCCGTCGCCGAAGACGATTTGGGGGCAGTCGCCCAGCAGAAGCGTGTCGTCTCCGTCCTTGCCGTAGAACAACAGTACAAAGCCGCTGCTTGCAGTGACCGCCGACGCGTCCATGACGTTATTCCCTGGCCCACCGTTCCAGTCGATTTGCCGAATGCCGCTAAAGGTCACGGACCACGGGCCGGCAGTCAGGGTCGTGTCCGTCAGGGTCATATCCAAGTCTGCATTGATGCCCAGGCCATTGAAGCCGCTGCCGCCAATGAACGTGTCGTTGCCCCAGGTCCAGCCACCGTCACCCCAAAGAAACACATTATAGCGCGCACCGCCGGTCATCGTGTCGTTGCCATCGCCGCCATAGAACTCGCAGCCGATGTTGACGTTAGGTGTTAACTGGGCCTGGTCGTCAAGGTCGAGCAGATGAATGAGAATCCACTTCACCTGGGTGGCTGTGATCTTGACTTCAGCCGGACTCTCCTGCGTGAACCCTTCATTGGGATTTGCGTCGATGGCCGTTACCCCAGTGTCTTTAATGACCAGCACTCCATTGATCACGTCCATTATGAGATTGTTGGGTTCGCCAGCGGCGGCGATGTAAGAGAGATACCAGCCATCGAGCGTGACGGTGCTGGCCGCACACTGGCTGGAGGCAGCGAGCGCGAATCCGAATAGGCAGCTAAGCCAAGTGAGCGCACGTCGGACACAGACGCGCTCGCGGTTGCATTGTCTGCGATGGGGTGTGGGGAGTGGCTGAGTGTGGTTGGTGGTTCTCATGGGATTGCCCTATTGGGTAAGGGGCGTGAGGTTGGTTGGCGTCAGGCGCTCCGGCGCTGCTGGTGGACGCGGTGGTAATTGGCTATTGTGATAGCGCACAATTCATCGGCAGGTGTCGGGGAGTTTAGCATCTTACGCAACTTCGACATCCCCCTAAAACTAGGGGGGGAGCAGGGAGCAAGGGGCGTGGACGGGGGCAATGAACAACGGCCAATGGCAGATGGCAGGACGGGAAGGAGGGCGAAGGGAGCCGGTCCTTGGCGGTGGTGGCGCTGCATTGGAGCAAGGCGCGGGGCGTTCATTAGGCTTTCCTTTTTCGAGTGCGTAGAATCCGGACTAACAGGGACAGGCAGTTCCAGACTGCGGGTTGTTGCGCACAACCGTGCTGTGCCGCCATGCGGTTTGAGTGGGATCCGGCCAACGCCGCCGCGAATGTCCGCCAGCACGGGGTCGCGTTTGCGGAGCGGCGACCGTTTTCGAGGATGCCCTGTCGGTGACCTACTTCGACCCGGACTTGACCAGGCCACGCATCAGTGCGCCACGGTCCTGCGTCCCTTGGTCCCTTGGTCCCTCGGTCCCTCGGTCCGGTAGCGTGGTGGTCCCGTTTGCTGAGTTAACGCGTTGCCAGGTGATATTTCCGTCGTGGATCGCTCGGGCCGCTGCCGATCTCGACGAGCAGACCGCGCTGGACCAGGCCGGCGAGGCGGGTGCGGGTGGCCCGCGAGGTGCGGTTGATGGCCCGGGCGATCTGGTGGGTGGAGAGCCCGTCGCTTGTTTCCAGGGCGCGAACGATCGCTTGATCGATGGTCTCGGCCGGGCCAGGAGGCGGTTGCCGCCGCTTGAGAATCGTGACCCGGAAATGCCAGCCCACCTCCTCGAACCGAGGTTCGGGCAAGCCCGCCTCGCGGCAGGCGACCGTCATGCGTTGGATGCCGCTACCCCATTGTTCGATCAGGCCCAGCTCGCGAAACACCCGGCCGATGACCCGGTTGCGGAGCTTGGAGATTCCCTGACGGATGTCATCGATGGTCAGGCCAAAGGGGAGCAACCCGGGATTCTCGACTTCCAGGCGGTCGTCGAAGAGGGACAGGCGAATGGGCGCGCCGCGCTGGGCGTAGTCGGCATGGACGACGGCGTTGATGACGGCCTCGCGCACGGCGACGAGCGGGATGGACCACTGTTCGTGGTGGCGCACGGCATTGACTTCGAGCGCGCGCGTTTCGTGTTTGCGAACGAAAGCCACGGCTTCCTCGACCGCCCGAGGGGGGTGGCTTTGCAGTTCGGCGCCATCGGCGATGCGAGTGCGATCCTGGCCCTGAAAGCGTCCGGCTTGAATCCAGGCGTCCGGAAACCAACGCTCGCGTTCCCGGCCAAACAGAATCACGCCGCCTACGGTGGGCCGCAGCCGGCCCTGGTGCCTGGTGAGGAGGCGGAGGGTCTGCAGGTCTTGCTCCCTCAACTTGCGCACCGAGGCAAACAACTCGGCAGCGACTCGGAAGTTGATCGCTTCCGAGTTCAATGGCGTCATCGGCCGTTCATCGAAGCCCTCCAGGCAGGAGAGCCCGCGCAATTCCTCGACCATGAAACGGTCGGCCCGGCGGTTGGTCGAGCCGACGCGCACGAACACGCCCTGGTCCTGGCCGAGCGCCTTGAGGTAGTGGGGCCGGACAGGACTGGCGTGGACTTGCACGGCGACGATGTGAGTCTTGCGCCAGGGGTGAATCTCGATCTCCGGCAGGAGTTGGGGCCGGATGTGGTCGCCGATGAGGTTGGCCAGGTGTCTCTCGAGCGCCAGCGGGTCGGCCACGCCAACGACGCGACGGGTCTGGTCTTCGACTCCCACCAGCAGGATGCCACCCGCCGTATTGGCGAAGGCCACCGCCGTGCGCAAGAAGGGTTCGGACGAGGCGAGGTCGCGTTTGAACTCGAGGGTCTTGCCCTCCGGTTGTTTCAGGCGCTCAGCGAGGTTCACAGCTCGGAAGTGTACTCGGAAGTGTCGGCGGCGGCAAGACTTCCGAGTACCTGCGCTCGCTGGCCATGGCAAGAGGCAGGCGGCGCAGCGCGGAGGGTGAAACGCGAAGGCCAAGCGGGGAGCGCGGAGCGGGGAACAGGGAGCAGGGGTCCCCGGGCGGCAGTAGCTGGTCTTTGGTCTTGAGTCTTCGATCCGTGGTCGGTGGTCCGTCTGCAGCCGTCAATGGATAATGGTCACTGGCAGATGGGAGATGGGCAGTGCGTCGGTGGGCAGTGCGTCGGTGGGCGGCGCGTCGGTGGGCGGCGGGGAGTCATCGATCCTCAGTGACCAGTGAGCAGGGCTCGCGGTCCTTTGGGCGTTGCTCTGGAGCTGCCGCCAGGCCGTCCTTTTTCCGGTCAGGATGACGCCGCGATGTTTGAGACGCGTTATCCACGGCTGTTGCAGGCGCCCATCGTGCTGGAGAATCCCGCGGATGTGTGCGCGCGATCCCGAGCGCCGAAGGGAAATCGCGGCCCGGTTGTGGGCGTAGGCTGCCTCGGTCACACGAGGTCGTCGCCGAGTGATGCACGTTGCCGCGCGCTTGCCGATCTGCCGGCACATCGGCCCAGAGACTTGGACTCCACGAACGCGATTCCGACACTTGTCATGGCAGGATGCGCTGGTTAGCGTGCCCGACGACGAACGTGAATGCGGCGCCGTTATTGAACTCCGTCGTGGCCGCTCTGGCCGAAGTGCGGCTGGAGGCCATCCTGATCGGCAACGCCGCCGCCGCTATCCAGGGGGCGCCGGTAACGACAGTGGATTTCGATTTCATGATCCGCGACACACCGCCGAACCGTGCGAAGTTGAAACGGCTCGCGGCGCGTCTGGAGGCGGTGATCTTTCGCCCGTATTACCCGGCCTCCGCCCTCTACCGATTGGTGAACGACGATCGCGGACTTCAGGTCGACTTCATGCCCGTCATCCACGGAGTGAAGTCGTTCAACAGCCTGCGCTCGCGGGCGGAACGACTGGAAACCGGCGGCGCGCGGATTTGGGTTTCGTCCTTGGCGGACATCATTGTCAGCAAGCGCGCCGCAAATCGGCCGCGGGATCGGGCCGTGCTGGAAATCCTCGAAGCCACGTTGCGTGAAAAAAACCAGTCGTCATGAGAAACGCCGCGCGGTGCTCGCCGCTTTGCGGCGGGAGAGCGACCGTGCGCTGGTGGACCTCATCCGGCGGCGGTTGGCCTTGCCGGTGGAAAAGCGGCTGAACTTTCTGCGAGTGCGCCTGCCGGGGGGCGGTTCGCATTTGTAGGACGAACCGGCACCGCCTTGGGGATTGGAATCAACCAGGGCACGCGCGCGTTAGCTCGCGGAGGCGTGCTCGGGTGATCGTTGCCGCGGCGCGCGAATGGGGCTTGGTCTCGCTCCATACCGACCGCAGCATCCGCGCCCTGTCCGGATTGCACCAACGGTACTTCAAAGCGGTGGGCTGAAACGGGAAGCAAGGAGCAGGGAGCGGGGAGCCGAGGGCAAAGAGCGGGGAGCAAGGGGCCAAGGGAAAATGCCCGAGCAGGGTGGCGAGATGGGTGTTCCGCGCAGCGTGGTCCCTTGGTCTTTTGGTCTCTTGGTCCTGTGGTCCTGTGGTCCTGTGGTCCCGTAGTCCGTAGTCCGTGGTCTTCTACGCGCCGAGGTATTTGGCAACGGCGGCGGCGCGGGAGTGGACGTGGAGCTTCTCGTAGATGCTCTTGATATGGCCGTTGACGGTCGTGTAGGTGATGTCCAACTCGTGGGCAATCTCTGGATAAAGGTAGCCTTTCGCCAGGCGGTCCAGGATCTCGGATTCGCGCGGCGAGAGGCGGCCGGCGGCGGCGGCGTGTTCGCCTTGCTCGTGGAAGTAGCTTACCATCCGGGCGGCGACTTCACTCGAGAGCGGGGCGCTGCCCTGACGGACCTCGACAATCGAGCGGAGGAGCTCGGGGGCCGGAGTCTGCTTGAGGAGGTAACCGTGGGCGCCCGCCTTCAGGGCCTGAAAGATGTGGTCGGCATCCTCGTACTTGGTGAGCACCAACATCTTGAGCGCGGGTAGTTGGGGGCGCAGGCGGCGGACGCACTCGATGCCGCTCAGCCCAGGCAGGTGAAGGTCCACTAGCAGAATGTCCGGGGGGTGGTCGGGCACGGAGCGGAGGGCGGTCTCCGCATCCGTGTAAATGGCCTGGCAACAAAGGCCGGCCGTCCCGTCGATCAGGAGGGCAAGCGATTCGCGCGTCGCACGGTCATCTTCGACGATGGCAACGGTCAGGGGCATGGATTCGGCTCGATGCAACCGCTAATAATGGACGCCAATAAACGCCAATAACGGGGAGGGCGTCGAGTTCGTTCTCGGTTTCCCTTCGGGATTGCGGGCTGCGGGCTTGCGGTTCGAGATTGGGGGCTCGCAGAGCTCGCCCCTCCAACGGCGACCGGTTTGGAGGGCGGAGCTCCGCGACGCCTCGCCCCTCCAACGGCGACCGGTTTGGAGGGCGGAGCTCCGCGACGCCTCGCCCCTCCAACGGTGACCAATTTGGAGGG
>VHCO01000052.1 GCA_016871715.1 Verrucomicrobiota bacterium | reverse complement strand
CGTAGTATCAGGGACGGTGCGTCGCAACGCGGCGGGGATCATAACTCCTATTTTGCGCTCATCACGCCTTGCCATCTGAAATTGTTTTTGCACGGACCCGAACCGTGCGGTTGTCCTTGTTGGGCCTCGCACCCGAGAACTCGGTCTATCCGCCCGTCGGGATCAACCGTCGTCAACCTGAGGGGATCGTCGATCCGCTCCCTAACCAGCCCGCGCGCTTCTTCCGGCTGAACCGGTGGTCATCGCCTGAGCACGCAACGCTCTCGAACCTAGCTCCGTAGGGGCGGCGTGGTTGTCCCGCGCGCTGGCATGCCGCCCCTACGCGGCTCGGGCTAAGATGCGGAAACGGGTCGCCTACTACACACATGCCGCTCCTACGTGGTGGAATACGTCGAGTCGGTGGCGAGCACCAACTGGCAGCAGCTTCAATACGTCACCTTACAGACCTCGTCCCAATTTGTGTTCGACACCACCGCTCTCAACCGCACCAACCGGTTTTGCCGGGCGGTCGAGTTGCCCGACTAGAGCCGCCACGCAAGAGCTGGCAACGCTGGATGAGGTTGCCGCAGGGGTCCTCGAAAAGCACTGCGGTCACCGGTCCCAAACCCGCTAGCGGTGCTTCTTCGGAACTCGAACAGAAGGTCCCTTCGGGCCCTCGGTGCCAGCCTTCGGCTTTGGGGTCTCGCCTCCAGCCGGGTTGCGTTTGACCAAGTCGACTTCCTCACCGACGAGGACGCTTCCATCGGCCAGGACCACCCTACGCCGCGGGCTCGATCCTCGACGCCTCGCCCAAGGATCTCACGCAAGCTGGCCGCTTTCTTGGGTTTGGCCACCATAACGACTGGATGGTCATCGTCAGATCCCTTCGCCTCAACACGAGCGTGAAAGGCGTGCCACAGGGATCTTCGAGCCTGACCCACTCTATGGACGGCGGCGAGATGCGAGCGTCGCCCGGCCGGACCCAGACCGAATGGGCCAGCCCACACGATCGGCTCAGGGCGTCGGCTGGACCTCGCGGCGGTTTACCCACGCATAGGCGGTGAGCGCGTTCAGTTCCCGCACCAGCAATCCATCATTCGTGACGGCCAGGTGGGCCCAGGTTTCTTGGTCCGTCAGTTGGCGTTGATCGAGCAGGTCGAACTTCTCCTTGTTGGCGCGAAACAGCAGCAATAGACCGCGTTGATCCAGCGCGAGCAGGCGGTCGCCCCGCGCGACCAGGCTCCAGTATTTGCCGAAGGATTTGTCGCTCGTCCACAGTTCGCGCCCGGTAGCCACCTCGATCGCCATGATCCGCTGGCTTCTGAGATGTGTATAGGCCACGGTGTCCACAACCACGGGCGTGCTCATGTAACCTTGCGCCTTGTGCTGCCACGCTTCGGCCACCTGGAAGCGCCCGCCACTCTTGAACACCTCATAACCGATGGTCTTGCCGCCGTAACTGCTGGTGAACAGCAGATCTTCACACACCACCGGTGTCAGGATGTTCATGCCCCGAAACGCCTTAACAGGTTGTTCCCACAAGAGTTGGCCGTCTGCCAGTTCCACTCCGGCCAGTTTGGCCCGTGTCAGAGCAATCAACTGCCGCTTGCCGGCGAGGGTGCGGATGACGGGAGACGAAAACACGCCCTCCCACATGCCGCCGCCGTCCTGGAGCGTGCGCCAAAGCACTTCGCCGGTGCGCTTGTTGAGCTTGAACAGACTGGCCCCGGCCTGCACATAGACAGCCTCGCCATCCACAAGAGGCGAGCACACAAAGCCAAAGTCAGGCACGGGCGTGTCGAACTCCTCGACACAATCCAACCGCCACCGTTCCTCGCCGGATTGGACCTCCAAACACACCAGCACATCGCGCATTCCGGCAACGAACAGACTCTCACCGTCACTGGCAGGCGTGGCGCGAATCCAGTCACCGTTGGACTTGGCGAAAAACGGCACGCGGAGCGCGCCTTCCCATTGGGAGCGCCACAACGGTTCGCCGGTGTGTCGGTTGAAGGCGGTGACCACCTCATACTTGGCATCCTTGGTTTCCGTCGTGAAGACGCGGTCGCCCACGGTGATAGGCCCGGAGTAGCTGGGGCCAAGTTCAACCCGCCAGACTTGACCGAGGTGGTTGGCGTCAAGTCGTTCAGGCCACCCCGCACCGACGAATTGTCCGTTACGCTCCGGGCCGCGCCATTGCGGCCAGTCGGCCGCCTGAAGGGCCGGAGGCATGAGAACCAAACCCAGCAACGTGGCGCAGACTTTGTCCATCATAGTTGAACATTGTAGGATCAGAGGTCTTAGCAGACAATCAAACGCAAGTTGAGCTATCCGCAACCCGCTCGACAGCAAAGACTTGCTTTTCAACCTGGGGGGCGGGCCGCCACGGCGAACACGCTGCCGATTGGTAATCGGCGATACAGCAGGTTAAGATCCGGCGCTACAGATCTGCCGCCGACTTCCCAGTCGACCTCTGTGTGCCGGTTAGACAACCGGCGGTACCGGTTCATGGCCCCCATCCGCGCCAACCACCTTGGCGTCGACACTTCCCACAAAGGCGCACGCCAGAATCGGGCGACTCCCTTCAAGGAGGTGGCCATCAGGGTATTCCCGTCGGGCGAAAAGGCCAGGTGGAGGAAATAGAGTCCCTCTGCCGGGCCGTGTAGATCACCCCCATCCCGCCACGAGCGATCTCCGCGAGCAGCTCGTAATCGCCCAATTGCCTGGCAGCAACCAAGGCACCGTCCCGGGTCTTCAGATTGCCGGAGTTAGTCTCGAGTTCCGTGTCGAGCCTCAGCACGCCGCCAAAGGCGCAAGCGGCGCACACACGCCCCCGCACGCTCCCCGGCAACGGCTCGCCGCACACCGAGCAACGCATCGACTGAGGTCGCTCGTTCTTCATGTCACGCTCCACTCTCCACTGGGACAGGCGCGGCGAAAAGTTGCCTGGGCCCGGCAGCATCACCGGTCGCGGGCGAACGCCTCGAGCAGGTCCCTCAGTTCGCCCTCGACTTGAGCCGGATCGGTCACGGTCCACGCCACGGCGTCCCGCACCAACTCATGGTAGCGCCACCGCAAGCGTAGGATGGTCGACTTCGTCGCACTCAGGCTCAGCCCCAGCGCGGCGCCTGCGTCGGCACGCGACACCGGTCCTTGTTCGCCGGTCACGAACTCCCGCAACTGTTCGAACACGGCCCCCTTGCCTGCGGAGGCCCACTCGGCCTGGAGCCGGCTCAACGCTCGTTCGAGCAGGGTGAGCGCCCACCGGCGCTCGAACATCCGATCTGGCGAGGCGCCGTCAGCATACAACGGATGCCAGTAAGCGCGGCAGACCTCCTCGAGGGCTGCCGTTCAAGGCGCAGGACACGCGGTTGAGAATCACTGACCGGGACGTTGTAAGTCTGGCTCCAACGCTGCGTGGCGGGGTCGTAATCGGTTTGCCAGAAATCGTTGCCATGAATGCTTTGGTCGACCGGTCGGTTGTCCACGAACAAAACGTGGCCGCAGGGCGAGGTGAGCCCGGTAAACGCGATCGGCACGTAACCGAGGCCGCCGGTGAGGGTGAACTCGGCAGTGTCTGACACCGTCCTGACTGTGATCGCGGGATAGGAGCGCACAAGGGTGCCGCGTTCGAGTTCGATCCGGCGGTCGTTGCCGACGGCTTCACGATGGATCATGCGCCAGGTGTTCTCGTGCTGCTGCAAGGCGGCACGCAGGGCGCTGTTCGGACCGTAGTAATCTCGGGCGAACTGCGGCATGACGATGTGTTCGATCGTGGCCTCGATGAAGTCGCCGGCTTCGAGACGCGGAATGCCGGGCGGCGGGACCAAGTCCAGCGCGGAGGAATCGGTCCGGTGCAGCGTTAGTCCGCGTTCGACCATCCAGGGCAAGGTCTCTTGGCCGCCCAGACGGGCGCGCCAGGAACGAATGACGAGGCCACGATTGGCCCAGGCGCCGCCTCTCGAATCCTCGCGCGGGACGGCCTCGTGCAGTGAGATCCACGGGACGCGGCCGGAGCATTCCCTGGGTCGAGTGCGGGGGGTGTTGCCGCCCCATTGGGTGGCCCATTCCTCGAGCAAGCCGGTTTCGTTGCCGAGGGCCATCTTGCGTTCGCCGGTGTAGCTGTAGGTATCGGCCCCGATCTGGAAGATGACGAACCGCGAGAAATCCGTCGCCTGGTTCACCTCGAGCCGGAGCCGGTAGAGGCCGCGCGTCACATCGTCACTCCGCGCCAGGCTGACGGTGGCGGCGTGGGCGATGCTCTCGCCAATGCGCCCGGCGAAGGTCACTTCGGTGAGGCACGGCCCCTGGCGATGAAAGGCAGTGCGCATGGCGGTGTGGGCAATGCGTGTTCCATCGGGCGCGAAAAAGCGGAAGAAGTCGCCTCCGCCGGCGTTGATGGTCCAGCCCCAGGGTTCTCCCTTGCCCATCGAGCGCACCATGAGTGGGCGGACGTCGGTGATGGTGCAGTTGGCCTGGATTTGGTCGGGCTCGAAGCAGATGCTTTCTCCCCAGGCGCCCAGAGCGGTTTGATTCCAGAGCTGGTTACTGCCCCAGCCGATGAGGCTGAGCTGTGCATGCGACGCCGCGGCTACACCACCCCAGTGGCCGTAGGCCAGCGTGAGTTCCAGTTCGACGCTGGCGGCGGGTGGCAGGCGCACCTGGGAGATGCCATGAAACCACTGGCCGGCATACACACCCGCTTCGGGATGGTGGTGCCAGTTCTTGCTGAGTTGGACCGGGATGCCGGTTGGGTGACCCTCCGCATCGCGCAGGATGGCAGTGACACCCGTAATGGGGCTGCCGAGGCGCTGGCGGATGCCGCCCGCGGTCTTCTCGAACATCAACCGCGCGACTTCTTCCCGGTTGGTGGGATTCGACAGGACCAGTTTCACCCGTTCGAGGGCGTCGTTGCTGGGTTCCGTGCCGCCGGCAGGTGCCATGGGCTGGAGGCCGTCCAGGTTCACTCGATGCCAGCCCAAGGTCGGGTTGTAATTCACAGGCCGAGCGGTGCCGGTGGGAATCTCCGAGGCCGCCACGTTCACAGGGCTCGCCGACGGCAGCGTCTTGCAGGTAACCGGATCGAGCACCAGCGACACTTCCCGCCAATCGGAAGCCGTCCAGGCTTGACCTGTTGGGAGCGCCCATTGCCGATGCACCTTGCCCTTCTGCGTCGACAAGCCGATCGCCATGACCGCGTTGGTCCACGGCGCAGTCGATCTCGTTAGCGACGCCTGTCCGTCAGCCCGAAAGGTCCATTCCGCAACCGGTTCGAGGGCCGGCCTTGGGGCCTCCGGCTTGGCAAAACGGGACCGCAACTCATCCAAGGTCAACGCGCGGTCATAGAGGCGAATCTCATCCACCGCGCCGCGGAAGTGGTATCCGTCGCCCGAGTTGTCCTGCCGCCGGCCGATGGCCATGGCGCCAGCAACTGGCACGCGCTGGCGCCCGATCGGTTTCTCTCCGGCAACGCCGCCGCTGACAAAGAGCCGCAGCGTGTCGCCGTCGTAAGCGACCGCCAGATGGTTCCAGGCGTTGATTTTCAGGGATTGCCGGGAAGCGGCCTCGGCGGCGAAGGCGTTGTTGCGGCCCCCGCCAATGTTGATGCGCGCCTGCGGCGCACCGTCGAGGAGGGCGATGCCGAAATGGCCGTCCGCATGCTCGTGGGCGTTCTTGCACACGAGCCAAGGGAATGCCGTCGTGGAAGCGCGGTAGTCGACGGGAACGAACGCCCACAACTCCAGCGTGAACTGTTCGGAATCCAGTTCAGGGCCGCGCGGAATCTCGAGGTGATTGGTGCCGTCGAGGCCGAAGCCGCCGCCGACGCGTCCGAACGCGGCTTCGCCCGCCGGGATGGGGAGCCATCCCGGTCGCGCGGCCAGAATGAGGCTGAGGCGATCCGGCCAGGCGGCGGTTTCGAGGCGAGCCTCGACGTTCAACGGCGCTCTGTCGTCCGCGGTGAATACGAGGTCGGTCACGTCCGCGCGCTGGAAGAAACGCCCCGATTCGATGAGGCGTGGCCCGGCATGACGCGACCAGCGTCCGCCCGCTGTGCCGTGGTAAGCCTTGCCATCGACCGTGACGGTGAGGGTGAGGCTCGCCGGGGGCAGCTTACGCCAAGCCTCGCCGTTTTGGAGCGCCGCGGCGTCATAGTTCACTCCTCCGCTCACGGCACCGAAGTGCGGTATGCGCAGGGTTTCTGTGTTCAACGCGAAGGCGTACGAGCCGGTCTGAATCACCCGGAGCCAGGGCGCCGCCGGTGTATGCGACGGAAACCCCTCCGCCCACCACATCTGGGTGTGGTCGTCAACGCGCGGCATCAGGAGCAGCGCGGATATATCGCGACTCGGTGAAGCCGCCCGCAGCGTTGTTGAAGCGTTGAGTGGTTGAAGCGTTGAAGCGGGCAAGAATTCGAGCGGGCTGTGCAGGCTTTCGTGGAGAGCCGCATGTTTGGCAGCGTAGCGCAGACTTTCCAGTCTGCCGTATCGCGGGCTTTCCAGCCCGCTGGCCCGTTCGCCATTCGAATGCCCTGCCGACAGGAATGTCGGCGGTACGGCAGACATGAATGTCTGCGCTACGAGCGAATGGGGCGCGGCTGGAACTTCAGCGTGGGTCTCTTCCGAGGGGAGCTCCAGCGCGATGGCCGGAGCGGTCGCCAGGATGGCCAGGAGGAACGGGAAGATTCGCGTCGAGACGGTTCTTGGCATGGCCGGCATCACGGGTGAGCCATGAGCCGCTTCATCGCTTGGCCCATAGCCTCGCCGATGAGGTAGTAGGTCTCCGCGTTCGAATTCCAGTGGTAGCCCTGCCGGCTGGGGGACAGCTCCGGCGGGCGCCAGAAGGCTCGTGTGCCGACAAAGGCCACGTTGCCCTTGAACTCGGCGCGCGCCGCCACAGCCGCCTGCGCCTGCATGAGCGAGAGCGCACGGGGATGTTTCTCCTCGGGGCCGCTCATGCCGGTCTCGGCGATCACAAACGGCAGGCCCGGCGCGCTCAGGTCCCGGCGGATGTCGCGGATGAAATGGGCGAGGTTCTCTTCGTATTCGGCGTTGAACTTGTCGTTGATGCGGTCGTTCCAGCCCTGATGCCAGCCAAAGCCCGAGAGCACATAGAGCCCGTCGCTGCCGGGGACGAGGTCTTCAAGGTGAGCGAGCGCGGTTTTCGTCAGGGCGAGTGTCTCCCGATAGTATTTGCCGAGGTTGTCCGGGTTTGCCGCGAGGGCGGCGTCGGCCTTTTCGCCGAGCGAATAGGGCGGCTTACCGGCGCTGGGCGGGCGGAAGTCAATCGCGAGGCTTTTGCCGCCCCACGCGCATTTGATGAGGAGCACCGGTTGGTCGAGCGCATCGCCCACGACCCAGCCGAAGCCGAGCTCGGGGCCGATGGTGTCGGGTCGCGCGCCGAAGCCCACGGTGAGCGGCCCTTTGCGGTCGAGGTAAGAAATCCACACGTCATCGCGTGTCCGCCACTGACCGGCGGAGTCCACGAGCGCGGCGAACTGTTTGGCCGTGGCGGCATCTTTGACCAGGAATGCCAGCGAACCTTTGCCCTCGTTGCGCTTGGGATCGGCCTTGATTTGGCCCGCTCCCTCCATGTTGGACTGGCCGGCGAGGATGAAGACCCGGACTGGCTTAGCTGCCCCAGCGGCGGCAAGGTTCGCGGCCAACGCGACCAGCAGGAAGGCGGGAATGAGTCGGAGGGTCTGTTTCATGGGATGATGTCTTGGGTTTACCGATAGTCTTCACCCCGCAGGCTGTGGAGGACCGACGCCTGCCAGGCGCGAAGCCGGGCCTGCAATTGTTGGGCGACCTCAGGTCTTGACGCTAGAAGGTTCCGGGTCTCGCCGGGATCGTATGACAGGTCAAACAGCTCGATGCCGCTGGCCCGCTCGCCGTCGATGACGAGTTTATGTTGGCGATCGAGAATGACCCGCGGACCGCCGAAGTCGCCCTCGAGAATTTCGTGGTAGCGGTAGTTGACGAAATTGCGGGTTGGGATGCCGCCCATGAGCTTCACGAGCGGCGTGGTGCCCTTTTGGAGCTCGGGGTCAATGTAGGGTTCTCGCCGCTGCCCGCTTCTCGCGGCTCCGGCGAAACTCCAAAAGCAGATCGGGCTCGGGCGGGCCGTCATGTTGCCGTCGAGCAACGGCACCAGGCTGATACCGTCCAGCGGGCGGTCCGGAGGGGCTGTGCCCGTCAACGCGCAGAGCGTGGGTAGCATGTCGCTGGTGACGGTGCTGACTGTGGTGGCGCGCGGCTCGGGGATACGGGCGGGCCACTCGATGAGACCGGGAACGCGGATGCCCCCTTCGTAGACGCTTCCCTTCATGGCCCGGAAGCGCGACGTGGCCAATCCTTCGGCCGGGATCCCATTGTCCCCGCAGTACCATAGAAGCGTATTTTGCCGGCGGCCACGAGCTTCGAGGTGAGTTCTCAGCTTACCGATGGCGCGGTCCATGGCGGTGATCTCGGCGTAACGCTCGCGCAGCACGTCGCGCAAGGGACGCTGGACTTGTTGGCCCGTTTCGTTCGAGGTCAACCTCACCTGCCGTTGCGCATACTCGAGGGGGAGGTTGTCGTAGAGCGCCAGGTCTTTGGGCAGGCCGTTGTAGGGTTCGTGCGGCGAACCGAACCAAACCACCGCGAAGAACGGCTTCCCCTTGCTCACGGCTTGGCCGATGAAGCCGACCGTCGCATCCACGATCAGATCCGAACCTTCGCCCTCGAACGGTTGCGGTGGCCCGCCGTTGCGCGAGAGCTGGGGGTTCATCTCGAAGAAGTTGTCGTGGGAAAGCCACTCGTCGAATCCCATCGCGCCGGGGTTCGTCGGCGAAGCGGCCTTCACCGGGCCGACGTGCCATTTGCCGAAGTGCCCGGTGGCATAGCCAGCCTGCCTCAGGATTTGAGCGATGGTGACTTCCTCTGGGCGCAACGAACAACCGGGGCTGAAGGTGCCGTAGCGGTTGGGGTGGCGTCCGGTCAACACGCTTCCCCGCGTGGGCGAGCACGACGGGTGCGCGGCGTAGAAGCGATCCAACCGCAGGCCCGACGCCGCCATCGCGTCGAGCGTCGGGGTCTGGACGTGGGGATGCCCGTTGTATCCGGTTTCCTCCCAGCCATGGTCGTCGCCCATCAGGAGGATGACGTTCGGGGGTGCCGCGGCGAGTTGGCCGGCTAGGGCGAGGGTGCCGACGACACCGATCAGGAGAAGGCCTGAGCGGGTGAGGTGGGTTTTCATGCAGTTGCCGCTTCGCAGTTAACCGATCCGCCAGCGCCCCGTCCAGCGCGATCCCGTCTCTCGATGAACCGCCAGCTAGAGGTAGGGCCGGACCGCCGGGCCGGCCGCTCGGGCCCGGTGACCTGCCTGGATCGGCGCACCCTGCTACCGATTCATGCGGTACGGTAGGGCGAGGCTCCAAGGCGTCCAGGCGAACAGCGTCACGCTCGACCTGGCCGAAGGCAAGGGCTTCTTCCGACTCCGTAAGTAGGTCGCTTCGCCCATGGTCCGAGCTTCAGACGACTCTTTCGGTCCATGCCTTTGCCGGAAGGCCCGGCGCGTTTCTATCGTGTCCGGGCGGAAACGCCTCAGTAACTGGTTGTGATGCTTCCCGGTATGGCGGGAGAGCGGGAGATTCGGCAGCGGGTTGCCGACTTTGCCAACCGTACTCATGGCTCATTCCCGTTTGGGCACAGTGCGCCAAGCCGCCAGCGCCTGCCTGAGCCGCGCCAAGATCTCCGGCCGTTTGTGGGCGAGATCGTTCTTCTCGTGCGGATCGTCCGTGAGATGGTAAAGGTGGGCCGGCGCCGTGTCCCACACGTGCAGGTTGCGATACTGCGTCGTGTCCTTCCCGTGGTACCGCGCGATCAGTTTCCAGTCGCCGGCCACGCACCAGAGATACTGCAGAGTGTCGTCGGGGTTGCCGAGGGTGATGTTGTGAGTCGAATGGCAGACCCCGAAGACTTGCTGGCGAGCCTGGCGGGCCTGTGCATCCAACAAGTTAAGCCCAGGAAGCTGGGCGGGGGCCGGCACGCCGGTCGCCGCCGCGATGGTGGGGAAGAGGTCAATAGCATGGGCAAAGTTCTGGACCCGTGCCGGCGTCACGCGGCCCGGCCAGGAGATCATGATCGGCGTGCGGATGCCGTTCTCATAGGGCGAACTCTTGGACCGCTGCGCGTACACGTTCCAAAGCGCCTGGTTCGGGTCGTCGGCATTGGTGCTGGGGGCGGCCCAACCGTTGTCGGTGATGTAGATGACCAGCGTGCGGTCGGCGATCTTCTTCTCGTCGAGGTAATCGATCAGCGCGCCGCATGTCTCGTCGAACCACTCGCACATGGCGTAGTACTTGGCGACATCCAGGGCGCGCCCCTCCCGGGTGTACTTGTCGAGCAGGCGCTGGGGCGGGTTGTGCGGGGTGTGGGGCAGAAAGGGCGCATACCAGACCAGAAACGGCTTCTGCGCCGCGGTGGCCAGGTCGATGAAGTCGGTGACCGGCTTCATCCCCTCGCGACCGATGGTGAGACCCGCGTCCCCGTGCCGTCCGCCGCGTTTCGGGTCGCCGTGCGTCATCCCGTGGGTGAATCCGCCGTCCTGGTAGGAGCCCTCCCACCACTTGCCCGACTGATGGGCCAGGTAGCCACGGGCGGTCAGGGCCCGGATGAAGGTGGGATGCCTGTGGAATGCCTCGCGAAGCGACACGTCCAGTTCGGCGCGCCGGCGGTTGCCATCCACATCGTTGCCCGTGATCCCATGCTGGAACGGATACAGCCCCGTCGCGATCGAGGCCAGGGACGGGCGGCACAACGGCGCCGCCACGTAGCCGCGCGGGAACAGCAGGCTCCGCCCGGCCAACCGATCGAGGTGCGGCGTCTGGATGTCCGGATGCCCCATGAATCCGTAATCGGTCCATGCCTGGTCGTCGCTGATGATCAGGACCACATTCGGCGGAGCGGCCGCGAGGGGCGTACCCCCGGCGAGCATCAGACCGAGCGCCAAGGACAGACGGCGAAGCGGGGAGAGATTCATCGCACGTGTATTTCCGGTTCGTGGTTGATGGCCCAATCTGCTTTAACGGTTTCAGGTCCAAGCACTGCCCTGGCACTGCCGGGCGACCGACGGGACTGGTGCAACTCAGCCATTGAAGGCGCACGCACGTCAAGCGCCCGGAGGGGCGTGGTGTAACGGAGCTCAGATTTCCGGTTGACAACCACTGTATGGCAGATATCATACAGCCAAAGAGTGGGCGTGTTGCGCGGCCGTCGGTCGGGTGGGGCGCGTGGGGCATTGAGCGATGTTGCACTTTCAAATCGATACGCACTCGGGCGTGCCGGTCTATCGCCAGATGATGGACCAGGTGAAGTACTATGTCGCCGCCGGGGCGCTGAAGGCCGGCGATCAACTGCCGTCCATTCGCGAGCTGGCCCAGACCTTGGCCGTGAACCCGACGACGGTCGTTAAGGCCTACACCGAGCTCGAGCACGAGGGCTGCCTCGAGATGCGCCACGGCAAGGGCGCCTTTGTGACGGCAGCGGCGGTGGGCATGAGCTCGCGCGACCGGGAGAAGGCCCTGCGCCGGTTGGCTCGGCAATTGGCCATCGAGGCGGGCCAGATGGCAGCTTCGCTGGGGCAAGTCTTGCGGCTTGTGCAGGAGGAAGTCGAGGCCGTGCAAGGTGAGCGAGCCGAGCCGGAGCTGCCGGTGCGGTTGTCGGTGGTTTCCCGGAAGTAATCGAAACGCGATGCAGACGGCGATCCAAACGGAAAACTTGGACAAGGCGTTCACCGGCGGTGTGGTGGCGGTGGCCGGGCTGGACCTCGAGGTGCCGCGCGGGGCGATCTACGGGTTGATTGGCCGCAACGGCGCAGGCAAGACGACGACTTTGCGTCTGTTGATGGGGCTGCTGCGGCCGGACCGGGGCACGGCACGGATCTTGGGCGCGGATTTCTGGGAAGCGCCTCGGGAAACGCGGCAGCGGGTGGCGTATGTGTCGCAGCGGCAACAACTGCCGGGGTGGATGACGTTGACCGAGCTGTGCCGTTACGTGGGCCATTTCTACGAGGGCTGGGATCAGGCCCACGCGCGCGAGTTGGCGGAGCGATGGGAGTTGGCGTGGGACCGGCCGGTGGCGCAGCTCTCCGCCGGCCAACAACGGCAGGCAGCCGTTCTCGCGGCCCTGGCGGGGCGGCCGGAGGTGTTGCTGTTGGACGAGCCGGCGGCGGGCCTGGACCCGATCGCGCGGCGGTCGTTGCTCACGTCGTTGGTCGAGTCGGCCACGCACGGGACGGGCTGCACGATCCTGTTTAGCACGCACCTGATCAACGATCTCGAACGGGTGGCGGATCACGTCGGGATCATGGACCGCGGCCGGTTGACGATGGCGGGCCGGCTCGAGGACCTGCTGCAAGCCACCCAACGGGTGCAGGTGGTCTTTGACGACCCGGCGCCACCGCCTGAGTTTGTCATTCCGGGGGCTGTGCGCACGCAGGTCAGCGGCCCGGTGATGACAGCCATCGTCCGCCTGGCGAACGAGGCGCAACTCGAGCCGATCCGCGCCTGGCGCGGCGTGCGCGTGAATGTGTTTCCGTTGAGCCTCGAGGAGGCCTTTATCGAGCTGTACCGGCCGCGTGACGAAGGCGAGGCGGTGGCCGAGGCTGCCGTCGAGCAGGAGCGAGCCGAGGCGCTCGCCCGGTCGGGCGCCACTGAGTCCGCCGCCTCCCGTGCGACTCCATCTTTGAATTGAGCTGAATTGAAAGGAAGACCTATGAACGTGAAATCGAGAATCACCGTCTGGGCCGCCCTGATGGGCGTAGCCCTCAGTGGCTGGGCTGCCGCGGTCGAGCGGACCTGGCAGCCGGTTCGGCCCGTACCCCAATGGGTGGTCGAGTCGTTGAGCTTGGGTGTCGAGGCCACGGCCGAGCGGACGCTGCTGCATTACGAGGCTACGGTGCCCGATCCGTGTCACCGGCTGAGCGCAACCGTGGCGGCCGGAGGAGCGGCGGGGGAGATCGTGGTGGACCTCGGGCTCGAGGTGCAGGTGGGGATGTCGTGTATCCTGGTGTTGCAGTCGGTGGCGGGGAGCTTCGACTTGGGGACGTTGCCGCCGGGCGACCAGGCGGTGGTGACGCGCGTCAACGGCAAGGTGCACGGCCGTCTGCCGGTGAGCGTTCCCGGCGCCGCGGCTACGCCGAGCGCGATCGAGCTGGCCCTCGAGTCGGGCCGGCCCTACATCACCCGGATCGAACTGGACCGCGCCGAGGTGGTGGTGCATGTCGAGGTGCCGGCGAGCGTGCGCAAAGTCACCCTCGAGTCCCGCGCGCGATTGGGCGCGGGAACGTGGGTGCCGCGCGCCGTCGAGCGGACGACCGGGGCGGGCATGCTGGTCTTTCGCCTGGCGAAGAGCGAGCAACTCGAGGTGCTGCGCGTGCGCGGCGACGCGACCGAGCCGCTGCCGGCTTCGTTTTACGAGGGGCAAAGCACGTTTAATGGGCCGGTCTCGACGCAGCAGCCGGTGGGTGATGCGATACTTTGGGGGGCGCCGGAAGCGGCGGTGAACGATCGCGCGGGGGCGGGGGGGGAGAGCAACCGGGAGGTGGTGGAATCGGACATTTGGAAGATCAGCGGCGAGCGGCTCTATTTCTTCAATCAGTATCGCGGGCTGCAGGTGATCGATCTGGCGGATCCGACTGCGCCCGTCGTCCTGGGCACGCTCGAGATCCCGGCGGCCGGCGAACAAATGTACGTGCTCGACGATGCGTACGCCGTCCTGTTGGCCCGCGACGGTTGCGGCTGGTACGGCACCGAGGGCAGCCAGGCGCTCATCGTGGATGTGCGGGGCAATCAACCGAGCCTCGTCAAGGCCTTCCCCATCCCCGGCTACATCCAGGAAAGCCGGATGGTGGGCGACGCGCTTTATGTCGCGTCGCAGGTCTACCAGCGCATCACCGTGCCGCTGCTGCCCGGCGATCCCCGCGGCGAGACCAGGACGCAATGGGAATACGGTTCACTAATCAGCTCCTTCAACCTCAGCCAGCCGGCTGAGCCGGAGGCCAAAGACACCCTCTGGTACAGCGGCTATGGCAACGTGATCTACGCCACCGACCGCTACTTGTTCGTGGGCACGCAGAACCCGAACCAGTATTGGCGCACCGGCATTCGGATCGTCGACATCTCCGCGCCGGACGGGGCCATGACGGCCTTGGGTTCGCTGGCGCCGGCGGGCCGGGTAGCGGACAAGTTCAAGATGAACATGGCGCGGATGCCGGTGGGCGGCGAGGAGATGGACGTGTTCACCGTCATTTCCGAGTATTGGTCCTGGAACAACCAGCGGGTGAGCGTGCTGGAGACCTTTTCACTCGTGGACCCCAGACTTCCCGCTCGGCTGGGCCGGCTCGAGGTGGGGCATGGCGAGAGTTTGTTTGCCACGCGCTTCGATGGCGACCGGGTGTACATCGTCACGTTCCTGCGCATCGATCCGCTGTGGGTGGTCGACCTCAGCGATCCAAGGTCTCCCAAAATCAGCGGCGAACTGGAGATCCCCGGTTGGTCCACGTACATCCATCCGATGGGGGACCGCCTGGTAACGGTGGGGATCGACAACGTGGACGGATGGCGCGTGGCGGTCTCGCTGTTCGATGTGGCCGACCCGGCCAAGCCGGCCCTGCTCGATAAGGTGCCTTTGGGCGAGAACCATTCCTGGAGCGAGGCCAACTCGGATGAGAAGGCGCTAACCGTGCTCGAAGCGGCCGGGCTGATCCTCGTCCCGTACCAGAGCTGGGGCACGGCCGGATACGCCTCTCGCGTGCAGCTCATCGACCTCGGCCCCGACACCCTCGACCCTCGCGGTGTCATCGACCACAAAATGCAGCCGCGCCGCGCCACCGTCTATCCCGCCGGCGATCAGGAGCTGATCCTCTCCATCTCCGGGCGCGAACTGCTTAGTGTCGATGCCACGGACCGTGACGCGCCGTCCGTGACGGCTGCGATCGAGCTTTCCTGGCCGGTGGACCGGGTGCTTTTGGCCGGCGATTACTTGATCGAGATCAGCGATGCGGCGAGTTGGCGCGGCGACGATCAACCGGTCATCCGCGTGGTTCGGCCGGCGGCTGCCGCGGATGCGGCGCCGGTGGCGCGCGTGGCGCTCGCGCGGGCGTTGCCCGTGATCGGCGCGGCTGTGCGCGACGGGCGGCTCTATGTCCTGCAGGGGAAAGCCGAGTCCGACTGGCTGCCGGTCCCGGTCAAAGAGGGCGAGGAGCAACCCCCCACCCCGCCGCCTACGCCGAACCTCTTTCTGCTCACCTTCGAGCTCGGCGGGTTGCCTGAGGAGTTGGGTGCGCCGCTCGAGACTGAGGTCATTACGGACCCACTCGGTTGGGGTCCCCAATTCGAGGCGTTGTGGCCGCGCGCGGGGCTCCTGGTCTGGTCCGGGACCACGAGTGGCGGTTATTGGTGGCGCTGGGGGATGCTCGATGTGGCCGTCGCACCGGGCCGGGTGGCCGATGGATTGTGGTGGCCATGGTGGGGTGGGAACCAAGGGGGCCGCTTGATCGCCTTCGACGCCAGCGGCGCCGAGGCGCCGGCCTTGGTCTCCGACACGCGCCTGGCGGACGCGAACCAGTGGTGGGCGTTCAGCAAAGCCTACACCGCTAGTGGTCAAGTCTATCTAAGCCACCAAGCCTCCGAATTCCTCGAGGGCGTCACGCTGCCTGGCCAGACCAAACCGGCCACGACCACCGTGACCCACCCCGATGGCACGGTCGAGCTCATCGAGCCGCCGATCGGGATTTGGGTGACGCGACATTACTTGCGCGTGGTGGACTATGCGGACCCGGCGCAGCCGACGTTGCGGGTGCCGGTCCAGATTCCGGGCGAACTCCGCGGGTTGTCCCACGCCGGCGCGCTGCTCTACACGGTGGGCTACCACTACGATCCAACGGGTAAGACCGACGGTGCGCAGTATTTAGAGGCGAGCGCCTACGACGGGGTCGAGGCGGCGCTGGTGGCCGCGTTGAAGCTCCCCAACCAATACCCGAACCACGCGTTGCTCTACGGGCCGACCATTTACTTGGCTCGGCCGGAGGCAGCCGAGGGTGGGACCACGGCCGGCCTGCTCGAAGCCTACGCCCTGGATCTCGATCCGGGCAATAAGGCCTTCCGCCTCGTGCACCGACGGACGCTGCGTCAACCCGCCCAGAACGCGGCGGTGGTGGGCGACCTGCTCGTGCTGCAGTATGACCGAACGGTCGAGGCCTACGCCGCCGGCACGCCGGACGCACCCAGCGCGTTGGGCAGTGGCGCGCCGCAGGGTTGCTTGTGGCCCAATCTGCAAAACGGCGATGGCGCCGCCGCGGTGGGGCTGTGGTTGCCGCTCAACGATTACGGCGTGTTGGCCGTGCCCACGCGGTAGCCCGGCCGCCAAGCCCGGCCGCACCGGCACAGCCATCACGGACGATTCGAATATGACATGCTGGCGCACAGCGGGGGCACGCGCAGCAGTCGGCAAGTTCACCCAGCCGGTCTGGGTTCGCGGGTCGGGTTATGGTTGCGGCGGCGGAGGCTCGGCCTCCGCCGCCGCAGGTGGCCCCGAGGCGGCGCGAGAGCTTTTGGGGGTGCGGGCTCGAGGGTTCACGTTGGTGGAGGTGTTGACGGTCTTTGCGATCATCGCGGTTCTGGCCACGTTGTTGCTCACCGCGCTGAGTTCAGCTAAGAAGAAGGCCAACCAGGCCCGCTGCACCTCGAATCTGCACCAGATCAGCCTCGCCCTCAACATGTACCTAGACGACCACACCCGGCGCCCCCCCACCCTCGGGCACCTGGTGCTAACCCGCGACCTGCCGCATCGCGGCGTCTTGATCTGCCCCGAAGACCGGACGCTGGCGGGAACCTGGCCATCCGCCCTGGCTGTCTCGGGCGCCGCGGACGCGGGAGCGCTGGCCAACGGGACGGAGAGCCTGCCCACATCGTACGTCACGCCGCTGGGTTGGGAGGACCAGGCCTGGAACCAGCTCATGCGAGCCGGCAGCCTGGCCGGCGTGGCGGCTTGCCAGCATCATGGGTTGCCCCTCGCCGGGTCGGATTCGCGGTGGGTGCATGACTTCGAGGGCCTCGTCCTGCGCGCGCAGCGGGACGGGGCGGTGGTCCGCCGCCAGGTCTTTTGGCCGGACTGGAGCGCCGTGCGAGCGCCTCCTGGAGCGGGGGTCGAGGCCGCCGCACCCGGCAACGTCACGTTTCTGGGGCCGGAGTCGACCGAGACGGACGAATCGGCCTGGCCATTGTTCACGGATGAACCTGCGCCTTGACCGGGCCGCTCCGCGGAGGCCGGTGCCCGCGGTGGAACCGTTTGTGGTGCGGACCGCGGGGATGAGCCGTCCGTCGGTCACGCGGGTCCGCGTTTGGCAGGGCCTGTTGTGGTGCGAGTGGTTTGCGCACAGCAAACTGCTGTTGGTCTTTCTGGCGGGCTGGTTGGTCACCGTTTGGACACTGCCGCTGTTTGCCCAGCCGGAATGGGGGCTGGTCTTCGCCATCGTCTACGCCTTCCTGGCCGGCCCCGCTTACGGCGGAGGGGATATCATCGAGGGAACAGAGGAATTCTCCTTTGCGTTGCCGGCAACCAGGACCGAGCGGTACTTGGCGCGGTTGGCGATCGGGGGCGGGTCGGTACTCCTGTTCAGCGTGCTGGACTTGTTGGCGCTGGGCTTGGATTTGTCCCAGGCCTTGGCACGGCTGTACCTGTGCACGGTCTTGATCCGGCCGCGCCAAGTTGCCCAACCGGGGCTGCTCTATGGTCTGGTCCTGGCGTTTCCCTTCGCTGTGTTCGCGTTCTCCTTTGCTGGCGCGGCGGTGGCGCGCGCGCGGCCGCTGGTTTTCACCGCTTGGTTTTGGGCGGGCCTGGTGGCGCTGTCGATCATGCGGGTCGGTTTCCAGTACGAGGAGATGCGCTGGACGCGCATCAATGGGGTGGTGGCCTGCCCCGCCTTGGTCATGCTGGGCGGTGTGGCCCTGGTGGGCGGGCTCTTTGGGTTTCGCCGCAAGGAGATCGGGCCGGCGGTGGCTCCCCTCCAGTTGCCCGGTCGTTGGTGGGCGTGGGCGCTGGTCTTCCTGCTCGGCCTGGGCTTAGCCCTGCTACTGCTCTATTGGCTGGCGCGCGATCTGCCCGCCGTGCTCGCCGCCGCCTGACGGATTCGCCCCGGCGTACCGCCGACCGGACCGTGCCCCGGAATCCGCCCTTGCTTTACCCCGCCGTTCCTCCTAACGCTATCGCCGTCAGATCGAGCGAGCATCATGTCCTTACTGGCTGGCAAAGTCGGAGTGGTTTTTGGCGTGGCGAACAAGCGGTCCATCGCTTGGGCGATTGCCCAGGCTTGGGCGCGAGCGGGGGCGACGCTCGCCTTCACCTATCAAGGCGAACGCCTCCGTGAGAACGTCGAGGAGCTGGCCGCCACCTTCGGCGCCGGCACGTTGACGTTGCCTTGCGACGTGACCCGTGACGAAGAGATTGCGGCGGTGTTTAGCGGGTTGCGGGAGAAATACGGCCGCCTGCATCTGCTGCTGCATTCGATCGCCTTCGCCCCGCGTGAGGCGCTCGAGGGCGAATTCATCAACACCAGTCGCGAAGCCTTTCGCATCGCGCACGATGTCAGCGCCTACTCTCTGGTGGCGCTGGCCCGGGCGGCCGCGCCCTTGATGGACGCCGGGGGCAGCATCCTCGGGTTGAGCTACTACGGCGCCGAGAAGGTGGTGCCGCATTACAACGTCATGGGGGTGGCCAAGGCGGCCCTCGAGGCTTGCACCCGTTACCTGGCCTACGACCTCGGCCCGCGCCAGATCCGCGTCAACTGCATTAGCGCGGGCCCCGTCAACACGGTCGCCGCACGCGGGATCGCCGGGTTCACCGAGATGCTCAAGCTCTACGAAGCCCGCGCCCCGCTCAAACGCAACGTCACGGCTGAGGAACTCGGCGCAACCGGCTTGTTCCTGGCCAGCGACGGCGCCGCCGCCATCACCGGCCAGGTCTTGTACGTCGATTGCGGCTACCAGATTATGGGGATGTGATGTATGGCCCCATCACGCGGTCTCGGCGCGGGTGCGGCGCCAAACGGCAAACCCAACCAACCCAAGGCCCGCCAGCAACGCGTACTCGTGCGGCTCCGGCACGACCGTGTTCAGCAGAGTGCTGCTGGCGGTCGTAGGTCCGGTGAGCCCGCCAATGGTGAACGGTGGGTCGGTCGACATATCCACCACTGCCCCCTCGAGGTTCGCGGTCGAGTCAAACTGATCGATCACCGTCCCGTTTGGCAGGATGATAAAGGACCGGTTCGCATCCCCCACTGCGTGGGTGGCCAAGGTGAACTTGATCTTGTCGTCCTCGCCGTTGCCATTAATGTCGCCGCCCAAGGGGATCTCGATGTTGAAATGGCCGATGTAAGGCGAGACCTCGGGAGGCGGCGCCAGACCGAAGTTGGGGAGGTCCTTGTTGAACATGGCCTGGTAGGACGATTGCATGCTGGCCGGGCCGTTGTCGAACAACGAGACACTCGCCCCGTCCGGCATGCCGGCGATGTTGCGCCCCGGCCGAGAGTCCACGTCCGTGACCGTGATGTCGAAGAAGACATCGAAGAAACTGTGCACGAAGAACGCCTGACCATGCAGCGCGTTTGGATCGATGGGAGGCGGTGGCCCCAGCCCTGGCTCCACGCGCGCACTGCTAAACTGCGCCTGGTACGCGATGACTTGGCCCAGGGTGGGTGGTCCGCTGGGGACCCGCTGCGACGACAGGGTGACCGTGACGCTGCTGTTCACCCAACCGTAGCCAGAAATGCTATCGCCAAGCGCGTTCCCGGGGTCGGACACCAGCGGCAATCCGACCGGCGGCCCGGTGAGGTTCAGGGAGGTGAGACTGGTGTCGAACTGCAGCCAGATCAACTCACTCGTACCTGCAGCGGCCAGGGGGGATAAGAACCCCACCAAGGCGCCGCACACGCCTGCTGTGAGGAAACGCCGCCGACTCGGTTTGCATGCAATCGTCGTCTTCATGGTCATCAGGCTTACTTGTAACACTATGGCGAGTACTAACAGATCCGACCGTCGTTGTCAACGCGTTTCTCCCGCGCCGGACTCGAACGCGCGCGTGGCGGCCTCGAGCCATTGGGCCTGGACGGGGTAGAGCTCACGCGGATCGATCTGCGGCAGGGCCGCTTGGGCTTCAAGCCGGTGTCCCCGCCGCCACTTCAACTCGAAGCGGGCCAGTCGGTATTGGGCGAGCTCGGCGGGCGGCAGGCGGTGGGGAGCCACGCGGTCGAGGAGCGCCTCGGCCTCGGCGAACCGGGCGTTGAGCAACAGAGCCCCGACGTGAGTGAGCGCCACCTCCGGGTCTTGGGGAAACCGGCGGAGGAGCTCGAACGATTGACTCACCGCCGCGTCGGCGTCGCGCCGGAGGATCACCAGCGTGCGGGTGTGGTGGCGCAGGGCCTGGGGATCGTCTGGGCGCAGGGCGCGCAGGCGGGCGGTGACGGGCCCGAGGTAGGCGCTGTTCTTCAGCGCTTGGGCACAGTGCAGCAGCGCCGTCAAATAGCTGGGGTCGCTCCAGCCATCGTCGCGGTGGGCCAGGAGAACCGGTTCCGCCCATGCGGCGGCGCCGAGCCGGAGCAGGCGCTCGGCCACTTTGAGAGCCAGGACGGGGTGCGGCACACCCAGCGTCGCCATTTGTTCAAAAGCCACATGGGCGGCGTCTGGCTGCCCCATCTCCCAGTCGGCCAAGCCTTCCAGATAGTAGCTATACCCGCCCCAGGTCAACATGACCTCGGGCTGCAGTCGCAGGCGCAGCGCCAGTTGCCGCAACTCGTCCCATTTGCGCCGCTGCATCAGGAGCTCGGCGCTGAGCTCGAGGACCTCGCCGCGGAACTCGTCGAGGTCGGCGAGGCGGGTCAGCATGTGCTCGGCTTGGTCCCAGAGGTCGAGCGCCATCTGCGCCCGGGCCAGGCGTAGGGCGTCGCCGCCGGACTTGGGAACCGGGCTGTTGCCTTGCGCGCGTCGGATGGCCTCGGTCTTCTGGCCTGAGGCCGCCAGCAGGAGCCAGAGGGAGGTGTGATGGCGCACGGTGGCGCGGCCGGTCTCCTCGAACTCGCGCAGGAGTTCCTCGCACGCCGGCAGATCCCGTTGTTGGGTGTGGATCATCCACTGCAAATCGCTTGCCAGTCGCGCCGTGTCCCTCTGCTGGCGCGCCGCTCGCACATGGTCCAGGGCCTTGCCCTGGAGGTCGGTGGGACCGAACACCGCCAGGAAAGCGACGCAGGCGAGCCGGAACTCGGGCTCGAGATCGGGCGCTTCCTGGTCGGCAAAGACCGACAACAACGCCCGTTGAAGCTCAGCGGACAATACCTGGTTGGTACCGACGCGCGCGGCGAACTCGGTCATTCGGCCCGCCTCGCACAACGCCATCAGGTGAAGGCGTTCGAGGGTAACCGGGTGGGGGCCAGGCAGGGGGCGCATCAGCCCCGGCACCTGCTCTCCCAGTCCGCAGGCCAGCCAAGTCCGGGCGACCAGTTCGACATCGGTCCGGTTGGTCGGGCTCAGCCGCAACAGCCACCCGGCGGCCTCCGTCGCCAGGTCGGCCAGGTCGGCCGGCGCGTCGCACCGGGCCATGGCCCGCAGGGTGTGCCGCAGCCAATCCGCGTTGCCGGGGTCGTTGCCCCAAGCCGAACGCCAACAGGACAGTGCCGCCCGGTGGTCGCCCGCGCCTTCGGCGTGCCGGGCTTGGCGCTCCAGCCGCCAGCCCTGCACCCGGTCCAGCAGGCTGATGCGCACCTCCGGCGCAAAGCCCGGCGGGGTCGAGCGCCAGACTCTCGGCAGGAGCACCGCGACCGCAACCGCACCCAGGCACAGGCTCAGGGCGACCAGCCGAAACCAGACACTCACCACCAACAACTGCAGCAGCGGCCAACCTTGCAGGGTACGGGTCAAGCGGCGTCGCGACCACCACCGGTGACGGCGTCTTTTCAGGACTGGTACTGGTTCGTTCACGGCCCGCGGCGCAGCCTCGATCTTCGAGGGAGCCGACCGGCTTCGCCGGTCGGCCCCTACGGTAGAGTCGCATCCGCGGGTGGGCAAGCCGCGACCCTTCGCGCTCATGGGGTACTCCGGGGCCAGTCCGACGGGGTCGCACACTAGTTCGCTGGCCAGCGGGGCCCCGGTCGGCTACCCTGCCTGTACCTATGCGATCCGGTCCTTCGCGCTCTTGGCGCCGTGTCTTGGGATGGTCTTGGCGGTGGTGTCGTCGCGGAGGCCTGTGGTGTTTCGGAGTGAGTGTGGTGGTCGCGGGGGCGGGGACACTCCGGGCACGCGGCGTTCCCGAGCCGATCGAGACCGGCGCGCAACAGGCATTCTACGACCCGTCCACCGTGCAGACCGTGCATTTGGAGATCAGCCCGGACAACCTGAACCGGCTGCAGGCGGCTTTACCGGAGCGGATTTTTGTGCCCGGCAGATTCCGTTGGGCCCGCCAGATTATCGAAGATGTCGGCATCCGCTACAAGGGCAACAGTTCGAGTCATCCGCGTTCGGACCTGAAGCGGAGTTACCTGATCAAGTTCTCCGAATACCGGAAAGGGCAACGCCTGTTTGGACTGCGGCGCGTGGCGTTGGACAATGGGATTCAGTTCGGCAGTCTGTTCAGCGAACGCCTGATTACGGATGTCTTGCGGGACTTGGGCGTGCCTGCTTCCCGCTGCAATTACGCCACCCTCTATCTCAATGGCCAATACCGGGGCGTGTACGTCAACGTCGAGCGCATCGACGAGTCCTTCCTGGACCGTCAATTCGGCGAGGCGACGGGGCCGCTGTTCAAGGTGGACGAGGGCGGGCCCGGGGCGGATTTGCAGTACTTGGGCGAGGATCTCCGGCCGTACCAGAAGACCTTCGAGCTGCAGTCCGAACCCACGGTGCCACCCTACGGCCGGCTGCTCGACTTCCTCCGCGCCTTGAACCGGCCGGCGGGAGGCGAAGCGCCCCTCGCCCTCGAGCGCTTGATCGACCTTGACGCTTTTCTCCAGACCATGGCGGTCCTGCTCTTGGCGGGCGCGTTCGATCAATACACCGGGTGGGGCCCGCACAATTACTACCTGTACCAACGGCCAACGGACCAGCGCTGGGTCTATCTGCCGTGGGATCTGGATGTGGGCTTCGCGGCGCAAGCCTTCGGCCGCGTGCCGGTGCTCGACGGTTGGCACGCGGCCTGGCCCGTACCCGTGCCCGGGCGGCCGTTGCTCGAGCGGATCGTGGCGGAGCCCACGCTGCTGGCGCGTTACCGCCAAGTCGCCGGCGCGGTCTTGGAGCAGCACTTCCGACCCGAGATCCTGATCCCGAAGTTGCGGGGCTTGTATGCGCAGATCCGCGAAGACCTCGCCCGCGACCCCTTCCCTCCACGCCGCGCCACTAACCCGGCTGACACCGGCTACGAGAGCATTCTCGCCTCGATGGAGGACTTCATCCGCCAACGCTACACCCTCGCCCGCGCACAACTCGTCGATCCTGGCCCGCGCCCCGCGCCAACGCCGCCGCCAGGCCCCCACGGACCTCCGCCGCACCCCGGCCGCCCGCCCGCCCCGGGGCCGCCTTCGGAAGATGCGCCGACCCAACTGCGGGTGGTGGCACAGGAGCCCGGCCGGGTCGAGTTGGGCTGGGTGGATCAGGCCACCGGCGAGGTCGCGTTCATCGTGCAGAAAGCCGTCGGGGCCGCCGGCGCGGAGTATGCCAACGCCCTCGGGTTGCCCGGCGAAAACCTTACGCGCGCCATCGACCACGACGTGCGGCCCGGAGCTACGTACCGCTACCGAGTCTATGCCATCTTCCCGACGCCGGAAGGGCCAAGAGGCACGGGCGTCTCGAACGCCGTCACCGTCACCATTCCCGCAGAACCTTAACGCGACGCCTTAACGCCACGCCGGCCCAACTCCCACCAGACCGGCACGGCCACGCGGCGGTACCCGCACCGCGGCGCCTTCAGCGCAGCAGCGGCACCCACCAGGTCACCGTCACCACGATCACCACGTAGCCGACCAGGTCCACCACGATCCCGTGCCGCAGCATCTGTGGCAGGGTCACACAGCCGGTGCCGTACACGATGGCGTTGGGCGGCGTCGACACGGGCAACATGAACGCCATGGACGCCCCCAGGCAGGCGCCCAACGCCGGTTGCAGCGAATCCACCCCCACTGCCTGGGCTACGGCGATGGCCACCGGCACGACCATCGTGGCCGAGGCCGTGTTCGAGGTGGTTTCGGTAAAGAGGATGGCCACCGCCGTGAACAACAGCGTCAGGGCGAATGGGGATTGGGCGTGTACGCCGCGGGCCAGGCCGCCGCCGATCCATTCACCCAGACCGGTACTGAAGATCAGGGCCCCCAAAGAAAGCCCGCCCCCAAACAACAGGATCGTCCCCCAGTCGATCTCCACCGCCTGGCGCCAACTCAGCGTGTATTCCCCCCGGCGCTCGGAGACCGGCAACAGGAACAGCAGCGTCCCCCCCAAGAGCGCCGCCACGCTCTCCGGCAGGCGCTGGTCCAACCAACGCGCCAAGGGGGCGTCCGGCCCGGTCGCAAGCACCACCACACCCGGTAGCAACCAGAGACTGACCGTCACCGCGAACGCGGCGATCACGTTCCGCTCGCCTCGGCTCAGTCGGCCCAGGCGCTCCCGTTCCTGCCGTATCCAAGCGCCGCTCCCGGCGAGCAAGCCGGGCGCCGCTGGACATACCGCGTGGAGGTAAAACACCAGGAACGCCACCAGCACGACCACGATCGGCAGCCCGAACAGCATCCACTCGAAGAATGAGACGCGGACCTCGAGGTAACGCTCGAGCATGCCTAAGCCGATCAGATTCGGCGGCGACCCCACCGGGGTGCCGAGCCCACCCAACGAGGCGCCGAAGGCGGCCACTAACATGAGCCCCGTGCCGAAGCGGACCTGAGTGAAGTGGATGGCCTGGCCCGTGTGAGCGCTTTGGCGATGTGCGATCTCGCTGAGGATGGCCAGGCCAATGGGACACATCATCGCCGCCGTCGTCGTGTTCGAAATCCACATCGACAGCCCCGCCGTGATCACGGCGAAAGCCACCAACACCCGGGCCGGGCTGGTCCCCACCCAACGCATCCCCAACACGCAAAACGCAATCCGCCGGTTCAACCCGTGCCGAAACATCGCCGCCGCTAACAAGAAACTCCCCAGGAATAGGAAGATGATCGGATCGGCAAAGGGCCCAAAGACCTCCTTAGCCGAGCCGAGCCCAGCCACCACACACAGCGCGGGTCCCAGCAGTGCTGTCACCGGCAGCGGCAGCGCCTCCGTCACCCAAAGCGTGATCACCAAGCCCACGATCGCCAGCAGCCGCTGCGCGGGCACGTCCAAGCCCGCTAAAGGCGCCCCCCACAACACCAACAACACCACCGGCCCGAGCACCAAACCGATTCGTTGGCGCTGCCGCCCCGGGCGCGGCTCGATCGCCGCTTCCGCTGGCGCCGCGGGCGTCGCCGAATGGGGTGATGAAGAGGTGGGCATGGAACCAGTTGCTTGAATTCCTTACTGTTGTGCGTGATCCCGCGCCATCATGCCATCATATAATCCGTTTCCTGCCGGGACCGGACCGCAACTCGAGGCATTGTCAGATCAAAACGAAACGGGGTTTGGTTCTGGATCGCGGCTTTCGCCATGCCCGCACCCTGCCCTCGCTTTCCGCCCATGACGCTGGCAACCTCCCGGCATGCCGACTCGGACTCGTCCACGGAACTACTGGCGCACGATCGGCGGTCTGGTGCTGATCCCAGCCGCCTGTTACCTCTGGCTGCGCTGGTTCGAGTACCGCCAGGTGTACCATCCCTCGGCCCGTTGGTGGGCCGATGGATCGGCCCTCGGGCAGCCGTGGGAAGACGTCCCGTTCGCCGCCGCCGATGGCCTGGCGCTGAGCGGCTGGTTCTTCCCGGCAGCGGCCGACTCGCCGCGGCGCCATTGGGCCGTGCTGGTGTGTCACGGCAACGGCGGCAACATCAGTCATCGCCTCGAACTGTACCGCGTCCTGCTCGAGACCGGCGTCGCGGTGTTCGCCTTCGATTACCGCGGCTACGGCCGCAGCGCGGGACGACCCAGCGAGCAGGGAACCTACGCCGACGCCGAAGGCGCCTTGGCGTGGCTGGCCGCGCGCGGGTTCGACACCCGCCGCGTGATCGCCTTCGGCGAGTCTTTGGGCGGCGGGGTGGCCGCCGAACTGGCCGCGCGCCAACCCCTCGGCGCCCTCATCCTGCAAAGTACCTTCACCAGCGTGCCGGACCTCGGCGCGGAGCTGTTCCCTTTCCTCCCCGTGCGCACCCTGAGCCGGATCGGTTACGACACCCGCGCGAAGCTCCCGCGCCTAGCGTTGCCCGTGTTGGTGATGCACAGCCGCAGTGACACGCTCGTCCCCTACGCCCACGCCGAGCGCAACTTCGCCGCGGCGCGCGAGCCCAAGCTCTTCTGGGAGTTGGCCGGGGATCATAACGAGCCCCTGGCGGCCGACCGCGCGAAGTTCCTGGCCGGCCTCGAGCGCTTCTGGCAGATGCTTCGAGAGTAAGGGCCGACTACCGCATCTCGAAGGGCAAGATCTGCAGCCGGTTCGCCATCTCGACGCTGAGCCGGCTGGTCTTCTGAATGCCGAGGTCGTCGCCCAGCTTGAGCGTTTGCGTCGGTTTGATCCCGCTGAGCACGACGCAGAACTCGTTGTTGGCCATGATCCCGAGCAGCTCGCCGGTCAACGCAAACACCAGATCGCCGCGGCTGGGAGAGAACTTCCCGAACAACCGGCGAAAGGCCCGGCGCTCCATGCGCACGTAGTTCGGGTGCTGGGCGCTGAGTTTGAACTCGGCCTCGCCGTAGTAGCCTTCTTTGGCGCCGACCAGCACGGCCTGCTGGTACTTCCCGGGCTCGCGCGCCAGGGGATAAGGCGTCACGCCGAGTCGAGCCACGCCGCTGCTATCGATCGGCGCGACCAACACCCGCGGGTCGAGCGTGACCAGGGCGATCTCCTTCACCGCCAGTTGGCGCCTGCCTTCGCTCAGGGCGCCGGTGAACTGTTCCCAGTCGTAGGCCTGATTCCAGACCGGCATGGGCGTATCCTCGACGTGGAACAGCGCGTAGATCTGAGCTCCGTCTTGGAAGAGCACCGTGTGGCTCTCCCGCTCGCGGGACACGTCAAACCCCAGCACCCCCGAGCGCCGCGCGGAAAGCCGCGCGGTGACGCGGTTGGTCAGGTACTGAGTGTAAATGGTGTTCGGCGCCAGGGGCCGGTTCTCGCGGATTTCCGTCGTCAACTCCGTCGAAGACTTGGCGATGTCGTCCATGCCCCGCGCCAGCACGGTGGCATGCTGTTGGATTTGCGCCTTCTCCTGCGTCAGGCTTTCCACCTGGACGCGGGTTTCTTGGAGTTGCTCGCGCACGATCGTGGCGGTGGTCTGAACCGCGGTCAACTGGGTCGCCAGCCGGCCCTTCTCCTGTTCGGCTTCCAGGCTAATGCGCTGGAGACTGGAGATCTGATCCTGCATCTGACGCGCTTCGTCCCGGCGCGCCGTCAACTCGCTCTGGAGGGCCGCCGCCTTGGCCTCCGAGATGCTCGCTTCGGTGGCGGACTGGGCGAGTTCGGTCTGGAGCTTGCGGGCGCTTTCCTCGGCCCGGGCTTGCGCCTCGCGTAAAGCGGCGAGTTGGTTGAGCGTTTGCTCCTGGGTCTTCTGCAGGCGCGCGCGTTCCTCGGCCAATTGTTGGGCGGTGGCGGTGGCGTTCTGGAGGTTCTCCTCGAATTTGGTGATTTCGCCGGCACGTTGGGCGAGGAGTTTCTCCCGCTCCGCCAGGCTGAGCTTGGCTTGTTCGAGGGCCTGCTGGAGTTGATCGCGGTTGGCACGCTCCTGCTCGAGCGCTTGTTTCATCACGTCGACCATGTCCTGCACGGTGCGCTGGTCCACGCCGCCGTCGGTTTGGGGCGCCGGCGTTTCCGCCGGCGGCAGGTCATCGAAGCGGGCCAGCGAAAGGAGGCTGATCAGGAGGAAGTCGCAGATGATGACAAGGACGGCCCGGCTCATACAGGGGACTGGGAGGCTTCGATGATAAGGGAGCGGCGATACGGCCGCACATGGACGATCTTCAAGATCGAGACAAAGAAGATCCCGAATAACGTCGAGGCGTAGGCGACCATCAGGCTGGGCTTGATGACGCCAATGGCGAGCAGGACCAAGGACAAGACCGTGCCGCCCAGCCCGATGTACAACCCGGCGTCGAACATCACCTCTTCGTTATCGAGCAGGCGCAACTTCAGGCTGCTCGAGACGTCCTGTTGCTTGATCTCCCGCAGTTTGATCAGACACAACACGTAGATGCCCCCCTGGATCAGGAAGAACACCGCCAGCGCCAGCCAAGTCATTTCAGTCATAACAGGTTCAATTGTGTTGGTAATTTGCTCCCGGATCGCCAAACTCGCTATCGGAAACTGCCAGTTCGGCGGAGTCACCCCCGCCTCGGCCTTCTGAGCCAGAAACGGTTCGCCCAACGCCGCCACCGCCACCAGAGTCATCAAGGCTACCGTCTGCTGCCGCATCGCATCGATGCCCCGCACCTCCAACTGCGGCGCGCTCGGCGTCGTCAACCCCCGCACCAAGTGCGAGCCGCCGCGCGCCAGGCAAAACACGGCGTCGAACCACAGCAAGTACTTCAGCAGCAACGCCAGCAGCGGCGCCGCATACGCTAGCCGCACCGTCAACCCCAGCCATTCCTTCGCCAGCGGCACCTGCAGCAGCGTTGCCCGCAACGCCGGCCGGTGAATCGGATCCCTCCGCCGCAACAACTCGCGCACCGCCCCAGCCCCCGCCCCCACACTGAACGCCAGGTCCCTTAACCCGCGCTCCCGATGTTGGGCGAGGTAAGCCGCAATCGGCTCCGCCGAACCGCTCAGGTGGACCGCCGCGAAAATCACCGCCAGGTTCTCCGGCGAGCCTAGCCCGAAGTGCACCAACTCGCGCAGCGTTCCGGGGTCGTTCACACTGGCCATCAACCGGGTCAATTGCACCCAGTCCAGCCGCCGCGCCAACGACAACAAATCCAGATACACCCCCTCCAGCGGCCCGCTGTCCTTGCCGCGGTTCGCCGCTGCCGCCAGGCTCTCCAGCTCGTCCCGGAACTGCAACGTCAAGTGGTCCGTCTGCGATAAGAGCCCCGTCAGTAAGATCGCCGAATCCAGCGCCTGACCCGAAGGGGTCCCTACCGGGGAGAACACTCGCGTCTGAGGCAACAGCCGATTCCGCAGCAGCTCCTGCACGCCGGGGCGACGCGATTTCTGCAGGAATTCGAGCACCGTAGCCCGCGCCGCGTCCGGCAACACCAAGTCGACCACCGTAGCCTCCTTCGTCGCTGGCACACCCGCCGAAGTCCCAATGATCTGCTGCAACACCGGGTCGGCGCCGCCTAACCAGTTCAGGTCCGGGTTCAAGCGGGCAAACGCCTCCGCTTGATTGGCCAGCTCCTGCCCTCGAGGCGCGTCAACCGCGTGGGCCGCCTTCGCCAACATCCGCGCCAACCCGAGCCGCTCCAGACTCAGTTGCTGAGTTGCCTCCGTCGCCAACGTCGCCCCGCCCACACCGGCGCGCGAAATCACCTCGGCATCGACCGCTCGGAGATACGCCGGCACCAGGGCCGCAGCCACCAGCACGACGAGGCCCAGGACAAAAAACAACACAACTCGCAACACGCGCATCTAGCTCCTGCGATCCATTGGCATTGGCATCATCGGATGCCGCAACCCTGCAATGATGCCTGGCCACAAGCAAGCCTTTTACTGGTCCACACTACCCACACCTTCTTTTACCCCACCCACCCCCCAAACAACCGGCAGGAGTCCGTCTCCACCCGATCCGCCAAGCTCTCACCGCGCTCGCCCAACACCTCCGCCAGCGAACTCATGGGTCCCGGACAGCCGCGGGCTCGAGCCACCCGGCGAGAGCGGCTGGCACCCAGAGCCCGTTCACGTACAGCGCCGCCAACACATCGTCCGCCGTAATCCCCCACCCCCCGGGCCACGCCTGGCTCTGCCGCACCGGCCACGGCTTGAGGATGTCGACGCACCGGAACGCCGCAAAGCCCGCCACCGCCAACAGCAGCGGCCGGCCCGAAAACAACGTCGCCGGGCTTAGCCACTCGCCGTTCTTGACCCAGACATAACCAATCCATCCGGCAAAACACAGCGGCAAGGCGGCCATCTCATCCAGCACCACCGACGCGGGATCTTTCTGCCCCAGCATCCGCTCCGCGGCGCCGCAACACCACACCGATAGCCCCACTCCAACCAGGCTGCCCGCCCCATACCACCACGGACTGCCCAGGGCCAGCAATAGCGCCAGCCAAAACATCCCCGCCAGACTGCCCACCGTCCCGGGCGCCCACGGCGAGAGCCCAGCCCCCAACCCCTGTGCCAAAGACAGTACCAACCGATCCATCGCCCCCCTCACGCCCGCGCCAGCATCCGGCGCGCAAACTCCGCAAACGAATCCGCCAGCACCCCGACCACCTGGACCTGGCGCTGGCTCGACGCGGCCTCGTAGTCGACCCGCACCACGGGCGCTTCATCCTCCGCGCCCAGCCGGTTGGCGTCGAAACCAACCGGGTCCGGGCTGCCCTCGGCCGGGCGCGCGAAAGGCAGATAACCCGCCGCCACAATGACCTTCGCCAACACCGGGTCCCGATCCAGCACGCACCCCAACTCATTCTCAACGGCCTGGCCCGTGTTCGCCAGGAACCGCAGACCGCCCGCACTGAACGAGGCGAACCGGTAGCGAGTGACCAAGGACCGGTACGCGGGTGGGAAACGGTGCCCCATGCGTTTCTCCAGTTTCTCCACCCAGGGACTCGCGCGGGTCCGTTGGATCTGCCAATAGAACAGCCCACCCGCATTGGGTCCGGCCAAGCGCAGCTCGGCCGGCACTTCGTCCGCCCATTCCGGCTCGACGCAGAGCAGGTTCACCTTCTGCACGAAGGCATCGATGAGCGCGTGAATCTGCACGTTGAACCGGCGCACCGTAGCAGAGCTCGCGCCGCGCGACAAGCCTCGCCCTGGGCGCTCACAGGTCGCGCAAGTAGAGCGTGCGGTTGTGCCAGAGGTACAGCCCGCCCGAGATCACGGTCAGCGCCACCGCCACCCACAAGGCGACCTGCGCGAACGTGGGCACCCACCACAGCAACAACCCCTGCAGCCCAGTCCACCATTCTCCCGCCGCGTCCATCACCAACAACGCGATCACTGCCGTGATCTGCGAGATCGTCTTGTGCTTGCCATACCCCTCGGCGGCCAGCACCACGGTCTTCGAGGCCGCCAGCAGGCGCAGCCCCGTAATCGCCAACTCCCGCGCCACGATGACCACCGCCATCCACGCGTGGACCACCACCGCGGGGGCTGGGTCCAACCCGCCGCGCCCCACCAGCGCGATGAACGCCGAGCAAATCAGGATCTTGTCCGCCAACGGATCCATCAGAATGCCGAAGTTGGTGCTCAAACCGCGCCGGCGCGCAATCGTGCCATCCAGAAAGTCCGTAATTCCCGCCACGCAGAAGACCACCAACGCCACCGTGTCGTTGAGCGGGAACTCGGCAAACACCACCCACAGAAAGACCACGGTCAACAGCAGGCGTGACACCGTCAGCTTGTTCGGCAAGTTCACGGCCGCTTTCTACCCCAAGCCGTCGCGTAAGGCAAAGGCCATCCCTGCGTCCCTGCCCCGCCGCGCAACCGGCGTGCGCTGCCTGCGCCCGTCTTGCAGTCTGGAGTTTATCGGAATGCCTCATCGTTACGTTCATACGGGTAACACCAACGTGATTTGCGTTCCCACCCCCAACCGCGAGCGGACCCGCGCGCGGCCTCCGTGCGCCTCGACAATCTTGGCCACCAAGGCCAAACCGAGCCCGGTCCCTTTGGGCTTGGTCGTGCTCAGCAACGAGGTGAACGCACGCCGCCGCTGTTCTTCCGTCATGCCCCCGCCCGTGTCGCGGAAGCTCACGCTGACATGGGTGGCTGCCGCCGATTTCCGACTCAGCCGCACCGGGCGCGTGACGATCGTCAGCGTGCCGCCCTGCGGCATCGCCTCGACGGCGTTGAGGGTCAGATTCAGAAAGGCCTGCTCGAGTTGAGTGGCATCGGCACGGATGAGCGGGAGCTCTGCCCCCAACCGGCATTCCAGCACCACCTGCTGTTGGCGGAGCTTGTGGCGCGTCAGCAACGTCAGGTCGTCAATCAATCGGTTCACCTGAACCTGCGCCGGCTTGGGCTCCGTGCTCCGGGCGAAATCCAGCACCCGCTCCACCAACCGGTTGAGCTGGTCCATCTTCTCCCCCATGACTTGGGCGTCGCGGTTGCGGGGGTCCCCATCCCCAAACCGCAGGTCCAACGAGTGGTACAACAGTTTCATCACCGCGAGCGGATTGCGTATCTCGTGCGCCACTTCGGCCGCCAAGAGGCCCAGCGCCGATAGCCGCTCGGCCTGCCGCAGTTGCTCCTCCGCATTCACCACCCGCTCGTAGAGCCTCGCCTTCTCGATGGCGATCGCCGAGAGCTCGGCCAGGGCCGTCAAGATCCGGATCTCCTCGTTCGAGAAGCTGTGGGGGTCGCCCGTGTAGACGTTCAATGTCCCGATCGCCTGACTCCGAAACACCAGCGGCACGCTCAGCAACGAGACCAACCCCTCCTGCCGAGCCACCTCGACGCTCTGGTAGCGACTCGACGTCTGGACGTTCTCGACCTGAAGCGACTTCTTGCGGCGGACGACCGTCCCTAACAGGCTGTCCACCAACGCCAATCGCGGCCTGGCCAGGTACGCCGACCCAGCGCCCGAGTGCGCCCGCAGATCGAGCCATTCGCCAGTCTCGTCCACCAGCCGAACCGAGGCCAACCGCGCGTTCATGAGGGCCGCCGCCTCGCGCGTAATCCCTTGCAGCGCCTCGTCTAGGTTCAGAGCGGAGTTGATGGTTTGGCTCACGCTCGCCAGCGACTCGAAGAGCCGCACTTTGAGGCGCAGTTGCTCGTAGAGCCAGGTGTGCCGAATGACCACAGCCGCCTGACTGGCCAACTCCTCGAGCAGTTGCTGGTCCTCCACGCTGAAGGCCTCCGCACGGTCGGCATCCACGTTGATCACCCCCCGCACCTCCCCGTTCACCACCACCGGCACTGCCAACTCCGAACGAACCTCCGGCCGAACCATGATGTAGCGCGCGTCTTGCCGCACGTCGCCAACGCGCGCCGCTTGCCCCGTGCGCGCCACCCAGCCCGTCACCCCTTCACCCACTCGCAAGCGCAGCTCGTGCGCCCGGCTAGGGAGCCCGTGCGCGGCCTGGATCTCGAGGAAATCCGTCGTGGGATTGACGAGGACCACCGACCCGCTGGCGGCGCGCATGAGGCGCACCGCCTCGCGCAGAATCAGCCGGAGCGCCTCCTCCGGCTCGAGCGTCGAGTGGATGACCTGGCTGACCTGGTATAACAAGGCCAGTCGCTCGCAGCGCGCGCGCAGTTCCGCCAACTCATCCGCCACGCCCGCCAGTTAACCAGGCGGCACCCTCCGCGCAAACTCCAAAGGCAAAGCCCCACGGCCGTTGGCTCACCCCCTCGCTCTCTCGCTCTCGCTCTCGCGGCCTTGGATTCGGGCACCCACCCGGGACCGACCGGCGCCGAGCGCTTTAGCTTCGGCGCTAGCCGCCAGCGCCAGGGACCTGAGCGACGTCAAACATGTCAACAACTATAAATCCGAAGATTTATTTGCTATACCAGATGGGTTGTCAACAATTATAAATCTGTCGATTTATGACTCACAGTCCGACCGACCGCCATCGGTCCGGGCATGGCACGCTGGACGCGGCGTAAGCGACGTCAACCATGACCAATTGGTCAGTAACCGATCGGTTGAGGCTCACGAGTCGCCGAGACGGACGACCAGTCGGCGGCAGGCGCGCAGTCCCCTGCGCGCCGCAACCCACTGAAGACCTGCAAGGCAAGGCAGGGCAATGGCGAGCCCCTACGGCGGAACTCCGATGCAAAAGAGGTGCCGGTCGCTTCGGATGAAGATCTGGCCACGGCTCAGGGCCGGCGAGGCAAAGCACCTCTCCCCCAGCTCGTTGCGAGCTACCGGCATGTACTCGGGACCCGGCCGCACCACCGTCGTCACGCCTTCGTCGCTCAGGAAGTACACCAACCCACCCGCCGAGACCAACGAGGCGTGGTGTTCTCCCAGTTTCTCCTGCCAGAGCAACTTGCCCGTTCCCACCTCGAAGGCACAGGCGTAGCCGGGATCGGAGACGATGAGGAAATAGTCGCCGACCACGATCGGCGAGGGCACATAAGCGACGTAGGAGGCGCGGTTGTGCCGCCACGCAATGTGGGTGCGCGTCACGTTGCCGAGGCCGTCGGGTCGGATCGCCAGCAGGTGATGCTCCGGATAGCCCCCCGTCATGAAGAACAACTCGACCCCCGGATGGTAAACCAGCGACGCCACAAACTGCTCGGTCGGGCCGTCGATGATCCAGTGCAGCCCGCCGTCACGCGGGTCATAACTCGCCACGCAGAGCGAGCCGGCCAACACCATCTGCGTCCGCCCCGCCGCCTCGAACAGCGTCGGCACGCAATAGCTGCGTGTGTGGTTCGGGCGGGCCACGCGCCACAGCTCGCGCCCGTCGCTCCGGGCCAAGGCCACCAGGTAACCGTTGCCGTCGTGGTCGCCGTTCAGGATCACTTTGTCCTGAAACAGCACCGGCGAACTGCAGAAACCGTGCATGCTCTTGAACTCCCCCGGCCGCACCACCCAGCGCGCGCGCCCGGAGAAGTCGTAGGCCGCCACCAACATTTGTTGCACCTCCAAAAAGGCCACATAAACCAATTCGCCGTCCGTGGCCGGCGTGCTCGAGGCATGGCTGTTGAGCGTGTGCTTCCGCTCCAGCGGGGCTTTGACCACCGTCTCCTGCCAGAGCAACCGCCCCGTCGCGCGCTCGTAGCTCAGGAGCACGCGCTCCTCGAGCTCCGGCAGGGCACTCGCCGTGAAGACGCGCTCGCCCGAAACGATCGGCGAGGCGTGGCCTTGGCCAGGCACCGGCACCTTCCAGGCCACCCGGCTGGTGGCACTCCAGTGTACCGGTAGATTGGTTTCCAGGCTGGTGCCGTCGCCGCGTGGGCCGCGCCAGGCCGGCCAATCCTCGGCCCACAAGCCGGCCGCCAACCCCACGGACAAACAAAGCTTGGTCGCTGTCGCGTTCATCTGCCGTTCCTGTACCCCACGCGCGCGCATGCGGCGCTTCCGCACTCTCACGACCGGCCCGACCGGCCACAAGCTCTTTCGTCCGCTAGCTCAGGCCGACGGGGGCGAAGGCTCGGCATCAGCGGCCATGGGGGGCGCCGCGCCAATCACCGCCTCGTCGAAGGTCGCTTGCACCGCCTGGCCGGGAGCCACCACGAGGAAATCCTTCGGATCCCATTCCCCGGCCAGCCAGCGCTCGAGCAAGTCGAGGTCGCCCGCCAGGCGCTCGAATTGCCAGGCCCGGTCGGCACAGATCTGCCGGACTTGGTCTTCCAGGCGCAACGGTTGGGCGAACTCGAAGTCAATCAGCGTGCCGTGCGTGTAGTGTTGCGACCACTTGGCCATCACGTCCTGGAGGTAACGCGCCTGGTCCTCCCCGTACTTCCGCACCCACTCCTCGAAGGCCTGCTGTTGCCCCGCCGCCGTTTGCGCCGGCATGAACCCGCCGTCCCCGGTCGTCGCGGGGTCGCCCCGCCGCCGCCGGCACTCGAGCCAGCCACTGGTGAAATAATACGTCCCGGGACGATCGGTGAAACACTGCTGGTAACGCTCCTTCGAGCCGAGGAAGAAGGTGATGCAGTCGTGCGCCCGCGGAATCACCAGCCGCGTGTGCGGGGGTCGGAGCCCGACCAGGATGTTGCTGCACAGGCCGTAGCCGAGCAGGATCGCGTCATAGCGGCCGGCGGGCACGGTCTCCAGCCGCTTCTGGATCTCCGCCCGCCCCAGCGCCGGAGTGTCGTGGTGGCCCTGCGTCAGAAACTCCAAGTCCACCAGGTGTGGCGTCCGCGCCGCCACCTGACAGATCTCCCGCAACGCAATCTCGCAGGCGATGACTTTGAAGAACATGATCCCAGTTGCTCGGCTCCCCAACCCTGCGCTCCCAGGCCCGCCGCACCCCCGCCCAGCGCCGCCTACCGCCGCAGGACCGGATCAATCGCGCCGCGCGACCCAGGCGATGGCCTGGGCCAGTAAACGGCGGTAACTGGGATTCTCGTAGGCGAGATGGTCGTGGCCGAGTTGGATGTAAATGACACGCGCGGCCTCGTAAGTCTTGGCCCAGGCGATCGTCCGGCCGCTGGTGGGCTCCTCCGTGGTCAGCAAGGCATGGGCATGGGGACTGTCCTGGAACCCGCCGTAGGTCTCGTCCTCGATCTCGAAATCCGTCAGGCCACGCGTGACCGGGTGCTGGGGGTTGGCAATCTTGACTTGGAACTTCACGCCGTGCTTGTAGGTCGAGCCCGGCTTTTCCACCTCGCCGTCCAGCCATTTCTTGAGGTGGTATTTGCCGCCGATGATCCGGGCGTACTCGGGCCAGTCCTGGTACGAAGCGAGCGCATGGTGGAGCGCCACCAGGCCCTTGCCCTCCTTGAGGCGCGCCACCCAGTCCGCTTTGGCCTCGTCGCTGATCTCCTGCCACATGTCGTACAGGACGAGCACATCCCACGGTGGCGCGGCGCCGGCCTTCAGGGCCTCCTGCGCTTTGGGATGGGCGGCGACCTCAAACGTGATGGCGTCGTTGTCTTTGAAGATCTGCAGGAACTGGTTGGTCTCGAACCCGTGGCCGCCGTGAAC
>VHCO01000051.1 GCA_016871715.1 Verrucomicrobiota bacterium | reverse complement strand
CCTTACCCCGTACCGTCCCCCCCCCCAACCCAGCCCCAGCCCTCCCATCCCAGCCCAGCCGATTTCAACCCACAACCCGGCGACCGGTGCGAGGAATGGACCATCCATCCGTTCTTTCTGACAGTGTTGTAGTCGTTGACAGAGCGCCGCGTCGCCGCGCTTGCCAGCCGCAGGGCCTGCAGACCGGCCGGGCGCTTAACCGAACCTGACCCGATGGGGGAACACATTCATTCAGGAATGATATTCAGGATTGACAAAGGGAACTGCCTAACCAGATTAACGCCAACGTCCAACTCTGCCGTCTCTGCCGTCTCTCGGCTGGTTCTGCCGCGGGTGAGGGGAGTGATCCCGCCCGCCCAGGACACCGTGGGGCGAGCCGGTTAGAGGGCTATAGAACCAGCGGTACCCGGAGACGGCTTGGCCCGTGCAGGACGCTACCGTACTACCTGGCGCGCCTGGGTGGGCACTTCGGCGGTGAGGGCGGTGAGAGTCTTGGCTCGGGGTCGACAGAAGGTCGTCGAGAGGTCGTCGAGTGGTTGGACGCAGCCAGCAACCGAAACCGGATCCGACATGAAAACCCAACACTTGCGCCCCGCTCAAGATGGCCGCCTACCCGAACCCACGTGCGGGACTGCGTTCGCCCCCGCCCTGGCGGGCAGGTGTCGCTGGCGTGCACGCTTCCCGCTGGCAGTGGCCGCGTTTCCATGCGGCGTGCTCGCGCTGGGAATCCTCTCCGTCGCCCTGACCAACGGTCGGGTAGGGGTTGGCGCCCAGGCGACCGATGCGCCAGGTCCCGCCACCGTGATCGTGCGTGCCGACCAAGGCCGGCACACCATTCACCGTAACATCTACGGGCATTTCGCCGAGCACCTGGGCCGCTGCATCTATGAAGGCATTTGGGTGGGTGAAGATTCCCCCATCCCAAACGTGCGCGGCATCCGCCAGGACGTGGTGAGCGCGCTCAAGCGGTTGAACCTGCCGGTGTTGCGGTGGCCTGGCGGGTGTTTTGCGGACGAATACCACTGGAAAGACGGCATCGGGCCGCGCGCCCAGCGCCCGGCGATGATCAACACCCACTGGGGCGGCGTGACCGAGAACAACCACTTCGGCACCCACGAGTTCCTGGATCTGTGCGAACAGTTGGGGACCGAGCCCTACATCTGCGGCAACGTCGGCAGCGGCACCGTCCAGGAAATGATGGACTGGGTCGAGTACATGACCGCGGATGCCGATTCGCCGATGGCGAACTTGCGTCGCCAGAACGGGCGCGATCGACCGTGGCGGGTGCGCTACTTCGGCGTAGGCAACGAGAGTTGGGGTTGCGGCGGTAATATGCGCCCCGAGTACTACGCCGACGAGTATCGGCGCTACAGCACCTTCGTCAAAAACTACGGTACCAACCGCATCTACCGCATCGCCTGCGGAGCCAACTCGGCCGACTACAACTGGACCGAGGTGCTCATGCGCGAGGCGGGCCGGCGCATGAACGGTCTCTCGCTCCACTACTACACCATCGCCACGGGCAACTGGAGTCGGAAAGGTTCCGCCACCGTCTTTACCGAGGCGGACTGGCACGCCACCCTGCGCCGCACCTTGACCATGGACGAGTTGATCGCCAAACACGGCGCGATCATGGACCGGTTCGACCCGGACAAGCGCGTCAGCATGATTGTGGACGAGTGGGGCACCTGGTACGACGTCGAGCCGGGCACCAACCCCGGCTTTCTCTACCAGCAGAACACCCTGCGCGATGCCTTGGTCGCCGCCCTCAACTTTCACATCTTCCACAACCACAGCGACCGCGTGCGCATGGCGAACATTGCCCAGACGATCAACGTGCTCCAATCCATGATCCTCACCGACAAAGAGCGCATGCTCGTCACCCCGACCTACCACGTCTTCGAGATGTACAAGGTTCACCACGACGCCACCCAGTTGCCCGCCGAGGTCGCGTGCGCTCAGTATCGCCTGGGCGATCACGCCTTGCCCCAAGTCAGCGCCTCCGCCTCACGCGCCCCTGCCGGCGCGCTCCACCTCTCAGTCGCCAACCTGGATCCCAACCGCGCTGCGCCGTTGGTCTGCCAATTCGAGGGGTTCACCCCGAAGCGAGCTGCCGGCCGCGTGCTCACCGCCTCAGTCATGAACGCCCACAACACCTTTGACCAACCGCGCCAGGTCGAGCCGCGGGCGTTGGAAGGCGTGGCCGTCGCCGACGGCAAGGTGCAGGTCACCCTGCCCCCCATGTCCGTCGCCGTGCTCGCCCTCGAATGAGGTCTGGCGATGACGGCGCGAGAGGCTTTCCGGTGGCCCCGCGGGCAAGATGCCCGCGCTCCCACATGGGACGGAGAGCGGGCGTCGCGCCCGCTGCCTCGCGGGCAAGATGCCCGCGCTCCCACATGGGACGGAGAGCGGGCGTCGCGCCCGCTGCCTCGCGGGCAAGATGCCCGCGCTCCCACTTCGGACGGAGAGCGGGCGTCTCGCCCGCTGCCTCGCGGGCAAGATGCCCGCGCTCCCACATGGGACGGAGAGCGGGCGTCGCGCCCGCTGCCTCGCGGGCAAGATGCCCGCGCTCCCACATGGGATGGAGAGCGGGCGTCGCGCCCGCTGCCTCGCGGGCAAGATGCCCGCGCTCCCACATGGGACGGAGAGCGGGCGTCTCGCCCGCTGCCTCGCGGGCAAGATGCCCGCGCTCCCATTTGGGACCGAGAGCGGGCGTCGCGCCCGCTGCCCCGCGGGCAAAATGCCCGCGCTCCCACATGGGACGGAGAGCGGAAGTCTCGCCCGCTGCCTCGCGGGCAAGATGCCCGCGCTCCCACATGGGACGGAGAGCGGGCGTCTCGCCCGCTGCCTCGCGGGCAAGATGCCCGCGCTCCCACATGGGACGGAGGGCGGGCGTCTCGCCCGCTGCCTCGCGGGCAAGATGCCCGCGTTCCCACATGGGACGGAGGGCGGGCGTCGCGCCCGCTGCCCCGCGAGCAAGATGCCCGCGCTCCCATTTCGGACGGAGAACGGGCGTCTCGCCCGCTGCCTCGCGGGCAAGATGCCCGCGCTCCCACATGGGACGGAGAGCGGAAGTCTCGCCCGCTGCCTCGCGGGCAAGATGCCCGCGCTCCGTGCCGTCGTCTATCCTAAGCTCTCATCAGGATACAACATGCTTCGAGACTCCAGGACTATAAGGCGGCGTTCCTTCTTGAAGACCGCTGCGGCCGCAACCGCCGCCGCGACCGTCAGCGGTCGGCTCCGGGCTGCCCCCGCGCCGGCTCGGGCTCCGCTGACTAAGGCGCGTTTGGACGAGATCCTGGCCGAGCCGGTCTTGAAGACCGACTTTGTGCAGCGACCGGTGATGGTGGGTTCGGTCGAGTTGCTGCGTCACGGGCGGGTCTACCTGTTGCGCAGCCGCTCGCAGGACGGCGTGGAAGCCATCACCGTGCCCAACCCGGCCCGAATGGCGGAGACCTACCCGATCTTTCTCAAGAACATCCTGCCGGTCTTCGTCAAGAAAGACGCGCGCCAACTCGAGTCCCTGCTCTGGGACGTCTACCGCCACGGTAGCAACTACAAACTCCAGGGCATCGCCCTCTGGGCCGGCGTGGCTGCCATCGAAATGGCCCTGCTCGAACTACTCGGCCAAACCGCCCAGCGCCCCTTGGCCGATTTCTTCGGCGGCGCGCGACAGCGGGACATCGCCGTCTATTACGCCAGCGGCAATCGCGGCAATCGGCCCGAGGCCGAAGTCGAGTACCTCCAACGGTTGATCGCCGAGTCCGGCGCGCGCGCGGTCAAGTTCCGGCTCGGCGGCCGGATGAGCCGCAACGCGGATTCGCTCCCCGGCCGGACCGAGGCGCTGATTCCCATGGCGCGCAAAGCCCTCGGCGATGAGATCACCCTGTACGCCGATGCCAACAGTTCTTACGACGCTCTCGAGGGCATCCGCATCGGCCGGCTCATGGAAGCGCATGGGTACGGTCTCTATGAGGAACCGTGTCCCTTCGATTGGATCTGGGAGACGAAGGAAGTGGCCGATGCGCTCACCATTCCGGTGGCGGGCGGCGAGCAGGAGTTCAGTCTGCGCCGCTGGCAATGGGCTATCGAGCATCGCGGGTTGGACATCGTGCAGCCGGACCTGCACTACGGCGGCGGGTACATTCGCGCCACGCAGGTCGCCCGGATGGCGGCGGCTGCCGGGATGAGCGTCGTTCCCCACATGTCCGGGGGCGGGTTGGGGTATCTGGACGTGGTGCACTTCGCGTCGTTCACGCCGAACATTGGCCCGTTCATGGAGTTCAAGGGCAACACCGATCTGCCCATCGAGTGCCCCACCTCGACCCTCAAATGCGAGCGGGGCGTGGTGCGTTGCCCGACCGGCCCCGGCTTCGGCGTGCGCGTGGACCCCGGATATGTGAACCGGGCGCAACCCGTGCCGATCGCCTGACGGGATCCGTCGACGCGCGCGGTCACGTTGGGACAAAGCACGGCCAAGCCGTGACGGACCCGGACCTGCAGCGACACCGGAAGCTCGATATTCGGCCTATGAACGTCTACCAACTCCTAAGCACACGAAAGCCACGCGAAGGCTGTTCTCGCCCTCGATCCTGGCATCCAGCGCGCCCGCGCGGCACGTCGCTAACCCTGGCGCTGGTTCTGACCTGCGCCGCGGCCGGCGCGCAAGGCGGGGGCGCGATTGTGCTTGGAGAAGGCACCTATTACCTCGATCGGAACCGGGTCTTTGCCCTCGCCGACGCTCCCCGCTCCACGCCGGCGGTGCCTTCGATCTACGAATGGCAACAAGCCCAGGCCCGACCGCGGCACCGAACCGTACTCGGCCTCGAAGGGACGCGCTTCACCCTGAACGGTCAGCCCCAGTTTCTCTTGGGCTTCAGCTACTACGGCGGGTTGGGTGCGTCGGAGGAGTTTGTGCGCCAGGACCTCGAGGAGGCCCAGCGCCTCGGCTTCAACTGGCTGCGCCTCTGGGCTACCTGGAACGCGTTCGACCATGACGTCTCCGCGGTCGGCCGGGACGGCGAACCGCGCGAGCCCTTCTTCGCCCGGCTCGTGTGGTTGGTGGACGAGTGCGATCGCCGCGGGTTGGTGGTGGATGTGACGCTGACGCGCGCCCAAGACTCCGCCACCGGCGGTGGACTACCCAACTTCGAGGCGCATCGGCGCGCCGTCGAGGCGCTCGTCACGGCACTGCGACCGCACCGCAACTGGTACCTGGACCTCGCCAACGAACGCGACGTGCGCGACGCCCGCTACGTCAGCAACGCTGAACTGGCCACGCTGCGCAAACTCGTTCGCCAGCTCGACCCGCAACGGCTCGTCACCGCCTCGTTCGGCGGACATGACCTCAGCCTGGACGATGTGCGCCACGCCTTAGTCGCCATTGGCCAAGACTTCCTGAGCCCGCATCGGCCGCGCCATGCCGAGTCCCCAGCCCAAACGGCCGCGCGGACCCTCGAGGTGTTGGATCTGATGCGCCAGGTCGGACGCGCGGTGCCCGTGCATCACCAGGAACCGTTCCGCCGCGGTTACAGCCGTTGGGAACCGGTGGCAGAGGATTTCCTCGCCGACCTGCGCGGCGCCTTGGCGGGGGGCGCTTCGGGTTGGTGCTTCCACAACGGTTCCCAGCGCAACACCCCGGACCAACAACCGCGGCGCTCGTTCGACCTGCGCGCGCGTCGTCTCTTCGACCAACTCGACGTCGAGGAGCGAAACTTCGTCGCCCAGGCTGGCCGGACGGTCGCCGAGGCCTCGGCGGCCGCTGATCGAGCCGTGCCACCCAATTAGGTCTAGCCGGTGCCGATGTAGTCCCCGACCGTCAGGCACCCGCCCCGGAATAGGTTGTCGCGCAAGTGCACCTCCAGCCGAGGGGAAGACAGTGCGGTACCCTGGGTCAGGCTGAAGTTGACTCGCTTGCGATTGGGCGGAATGCCACCAGACCGGTTCAGCGCACCTCAATGAGTTTCTCGCCTTCGGCCAACCGATTCTTGATCCCGGGCAATAAAGGTTCCAGCCAGGCGAAGAGCACACGGTTGGTGCAATTGCCGATGCGCAGCCAAACGACAGCCGGAGCTGCGGGGTTACCGATGCATCGGGCGGCGAAATCCTCATCCTTCGTCAACACGATCCATTCACCTGCGATGGCGAAGCTCCAGACGCTGCCATCGTCGGAATCGCGCAATCCAAGTTCACGCACGGGTGCCGCGGCCAAACCCCGCTCACCAAGCCAACGGGCGAGTGCCGGCGGCAGTTGCGCGTCCACGAGCGGTCGCATGCCTCAAGCCGTGACGAGGACCGTGTGGTCGAGATAGCGCGCGGCGTAGGCGATACAGGCGCGAATGTCCTCCGCTTGAAGGTCGGGGAAGTCGGTGAGGATTCCCTCTTGCGTCGCCCCTCCGGCGAGCAGGTCGAGCACGTCTTTGACGCGAATACGCATCCCGCGGATACATGGGCGTCCGCCGCACTGGTTGGGATTGATGGTGATCCGCTCGCGCTCGTTCATGGCCGAAGCTTGCTTGGTGGACGGCTCCATGCCAAGCGGCTTGAATTCATCGCGTTCCGCCGTGGTGAGCAACTGCTGTCGTTCCTGTTCGTGCCCTTTTCGCAGGAGATCCAACGGACGGTTGACTTCCGTCTCCTCGAACCCCTGGCCCGCAGCGTGGTGGGCGGACCACCAGCGCCGCGAAGATTCGTCGCATATCCAAGCAGGACACGCGAAGCAAGCGTGTTCCACATGGGCCGCGCGCGCTCCTCCGCTACCGGTTCCAGTCGCCGGACTTCCGTGTAGAACCGGAAACGCGCTGCGCCCAGCAATGCCCGCACCTGCCTGTCCTCGGCGGCCTGGGCTGCCGCGCTGACCGCCGGCGGCTGGTCAAATCGCTCGGTCCACCACGAACCGAGCGGCCGTCGCGCCCGCGTGATGCGAAGGAACTCGCGCAGTTCGGGACCGGTGAACTGGCAGGGCCAGCGGATCAGTTGTCATCAGCCACCTTCTTGACCCGAATGGTGCTGTGCTGGCCGACCAGACAGCTTAGCTCGTCATACTCGCTGAGCCGGCTGGCTGGCAACGCCCGCATGACTTGGTATTCCTCGGCCAGACGGCCGCGCCGATTCTGGTTTGCCTTATCCAACACCGCCGTGAGGAACTCATCATAACGGCGGTACCCTTCGACTGCTCAAGCTGGTGCTGCCGGGGATGAACTCCCCAGCGCTGTTGTCGTCCTTGGCGGTGAAGACCACCGATCGGTCTGAGCCCTCGTGCTGGGTCGCCGCGAAGGTAGTCTGTGGTCGAGGCGGCTCTGACGATTCGCGCTCCTTCGCCGTGGGGCCCTGCCGCGCACCTGCGAACGCACCCCTCGGCCCAGCGCTTCACCACAGGCGTGTACGCGCTCTCCGCCTCGGCTTGTGCGCCCAGCCCAGCCGAAACGCTCGGCCGGGGCCTATCCGGTAGCTGCTGAACTGACTCATGACTTACCGCAATGGACCGCGAATCGCCGTAAGGTAGGGCCCGCAGTCCTCTGCGCGCCGCGGCCTCGTATGTCCACCGTGGTTGACGGCGCGCAGAGGACTGCGCGCCCTACCCCCGGACTGTCGTCCATTTCAGGTTCATCAACTAGGCGGTCATCGGTTAGGTCCGGCTCGACCATGGCCGCGCGCTTGTCCGGGTCGGCCTCCCGCCGCCGCACCGTCTGTTCGAGCACAGATTTCGGCGCCTCGACAAACTCGGTCACCACTTCCTGGGCCAGGCCCGCACGACGGTAGACAAAGACAAGGTCTGCCCGCGCGCCCTCGAAGGCATCCGGATAAAGTCAGCGATTGGGTGAGGCCAGTTGGGCTTGGCCGTTCTTGAACTCGGCGAATAGAAGGCTCTGCCCACTCGATGCATCGTAGTAGCTCAGGCCCAAGACCCGGCTGCGGAAGCGCTGGCCGTCGGCGGTGAGGAGATCGATCAGCGCGCCAGGCGTCAGTAGCCGCGTGCGAGATCTGTTCGGGTGCCGCCCAATTGGCGTCCCGGGGCGTTCATTGGAGGAATTCGCTCGAACTGGCCGGGCAGCGGTCCTTAGACTGGCCGCCAGAATGAAAACCCTCAGAAAGAAGCTGGACCCTTGGATGTGGCGTTTGGCGAAGGGGATGGTGTTGGGCGTGGTTGGGATGTGCGGCTGCGGTGCGGGGGCCGTGAGCGCCGAACTCGAGTTGCCGCGGCTAAGCGGGGCGACACCGCGCAATGTGGTGTTCATCCTTGCGGACGATCACCGGTACGACGCGCTGGGTTTCCTGGGGCATCCGTGGCTGGAGACGCCGCACCTGGATGCGCTGGCTCGCGGGGGTGTGCATTGCCGGAACGCCTTTGTGACGACCGCCCTCTGCTCGCCTAGCCGGGCGTCGACTCTGACCGGCAAGAACGGCCTCAATGTCAACGGCAAACGCGTGCCCCAGAAGGGCTATATCACCGATGAACTGACCGACTACGCCCTCGCCTGGTTGCGAGCGCGGCCGGCGGGGCAGCCCTTTTTTCTCTACCTCTCGCACAAGGCAGTCCACGCCGAGTTCGTGCCGGCCGAGCGGCACCGGGGCCGCTACCGCGACCGGCCTTGGCGAGCGCCGGCGAACCAGGCGGATACGGCGGCGAACTATGGGGACAAGCCGATGTGGCTGAAGAACCAGCGCAACAGTTGGCACGGCGTGGATTTTCCGTATCACAGCGACCTGAACATCGAGCATTACTACAAGGCCTATTGCGAGACGTTGCTGGCCTTAGACGACAGCGTGGGGCGGGTGGTTGGATTCCTGCGCAGCGCCGGGCCAGGGCCAACCCGAGCAGGCCGATCGCGGCGAGCCCGGCGTAGCCACTCGGCTCCGGGATCACTTGCTGAATCCAGGTCTGGTTGGCGCTGATGCGGGTGGCATAGAACGAAGTCGCGATGTCCGCGGGTACGTCCGCCAGGAAGGTCCAGTTGTTCTGGCTGCCCACGTACAAACCGCCCGCGTCGAACAGCGCCGCGCTAAAGCCGAGGTCGCTGCCGCCCGTGAAGCTGAACAAGCCGTCGACGGCGTAATTGATGCCCGCGAGCTTCCAAATCCCGCCCTCTTGAATGAACACGCCGCCGCCCGAGTCGCCATCGCTCAGGTGAGCCTCGTTCACGCCTGCACCCGCGTTGAAATCCGCGCGCAGCAGTTGACCAATCCCTGCCCCCCCGAACGCGATCCCCGCCACTTGGTTCTCGCCCCAGCGCTGCACGCCGTCCGCTGCACCCCAGAGCCAACCCCGCAGCAAAGTGCCCCCGAGCAGCACAGCGCCCCCGCGCTGCGTGCCGCGACCGAACACCACCAGGTTCTGACCCACTTCGCTACTGCCGGTGTACAACGGCGCGTAAGCGGGCAAGGTGCCGCTCACCCGCCAAATGGTGAGGTCGCTGTTGGGATCGTCGTACTTGGCCGTGGTGGTGTAGGTGGTGGAATCGAAGTTGAACGTGAACCCGTTGCCCACCGTCCCTCCGATATGCTTGGCCGTGACGAAGTGGTTCGGTGAAATCGCCGTGCCCAGGAACCCGCCCCACTGACCTTGGTACTGCCAGCCGCTGTTGAGCAGCGTGCCCGTTGGCGCCGTTGTGTTGTGCGTGCTGCTGCCCGTCGAATCGAACAGCACCGCATGGCTCGGGTGCGCCAGGGACAACGCCGCCAGCCACGCCAGCGGTCGAACGACGGCCTGAACCGTGGGCGCGACCTTCGCCCGGGGCTGGCCTGAAGGCGCCTTTGTGCGAACCGACAACGCCGGCAGAAACATCGCCCGAAGAGATACCATCATCGTCATCAGAAGTGCAACTGTAATTCATGGTCTCGTCTGGGGCCGAGAATCCGCGATTCGGACAAGACAGGGTCGGGCGGTTCAGTTATAGTCTTCCCGGCGTGAACGCAAGGACCTCCTGGAAGAGAAAAGCATGGTGGGCTGTCGTCGCGTCGTTGCTCGGCGTCGGGGTGATTGTGGCGGCGTTACCGCTCTGGTTTCCCTGGTTGGCCCGGCCGCTGGCGCGGCAGGCTGGGGTGACCTGGGACACCTACTCGCGCTTGGGCTACACGCGCGGCGGGCTGCGCGGCCTGCGCGCCCAATTCGGCACGGTCAGCCTCGAGGCGACCGAGGCGCAGCTTTGCCTGCCCCCGCGCTGGCTGATCGGCGTGCTCGGCGGGGGGACACCGCCCGACCCGTTCGTGGAAGTGACCGGCTGGCGTCTGGCGGTGGCGTCCGAGCCCCTCGAGCCGTCCCAACCCTCGAGCACCAACTCGACGGCAGCGACGCTCGAGTTGGTGGATGGGCTGCTACCGGCGGTGCGGCGGTGGCTGCCACATGCGCGGTTGACCGGCGGGTTGGCGGTGGTGGGTGACGAGGAGCTTGCGGTACCTCAGGTCACCTGGCGGAGCGGCAGGCTGACCGGGGTGGTGCAGTCGACGAGGTACGGGCAAGACCTAAGCCTGAGCGGGAATTTCGTCTCGAACGGGGCCTATCGCGTTACCGCGCGCGTCGACCCGCTCGATGTGGAACTGGACCTGGGCTTGGCGCGGCCGTCGCAGGTGTGGGAACTGGCCGGCGCATTGAGCTGGCGCAGCAATCAGGCGCAGCTCAGCGCACGGTTCGGCACGGGAGGTTATCTGCCCGAGTCCGCCCGTGTGGTGGCTGAGGCGATTCGGTTGCCGGCGCAGCAGTTCGAGTTGGCCGGCTACGACACGCTCGAGGCGGGTCTGGCAGTCGAGTGGTTGACGAACCGGTTCGCGGTCGAACTCGATGCCCAGGCCCGACCCGAGCGAGCCGATTCCCTGAGCACCCCACCGCTCGAGGTCGCCCTGCAAGCGCGCGGCGACCTACAATCGGCCGCGCTCGAAGCCTTGGATGTGCGGGCGCCTTGGGTCCGCGGGGCGTTGGCTGGCCCCGTGACGCTGCACTGGGAGGGCCGGCCGCTGCGCGAGCCAGCCGAGTTCCGGCTGACGGCGGACCTTGCGTCCCTGCCGGTCACCAACCTCGCGGGTCGAGTGGAAGGGCGCGTTCGGGTGCAGCCGCAGGACACCCAGCCACCCGCCGCGGAACTCACGTTGCAGGGCCAGGGACTCAGCGCCCTCGGTCTGCGGGCCCGAGACCTTTCGCTGGTGAGCCGGCTGGTTTGGCCGGTGGTCGAGCTCGAGCCCTGCGCAGTCCGATTCGAGGACGACTCGACCTTCACGGTTGGGGCGCGGTTGGACCTCGATCGGCGCGTGCTCACCGGCGGGCATTGGGCGTTCTCGGGCGATCTGCTCGAGTCGTTTCTGCCCACGAACATCAGTTACGCCACGCTCGCAGCTACAGGGCAGTTCAGTGGGCTGCTGACTCGACCGAGCCACGCCGGCGAGGTGAGTCTGAGCGGCCTCAACGTGCCGGGACTGGCGCCGAGCGAGGCGCGCTTGGCTTGGGGTGGTGAGGCGCTGGACGTAGACCGCTTGAACGTGTCGGTGTCGGCCGGACCCGCGTCGTGGCGTTTGCGTGGCGCCCTGCGCGCCAGCCTGACCAACGGTCCCCAAGTCGAGTTGGTCCTGCAGGAGATGGACTGGGAACGCGCAGGCCAAGCGGTCTATCGACTGGCGCAACCGTGCGCGATCGCCGCCCGCCAAACGCCGGGCGAGCGCCAACCGGCGCCGTGGGAAGTCCAGGTAGGCGAGCTGCAGTGGCAGGGCGAGGACCGCGCCGTGCGGTTGGCAGGCACCTGGGCTTGGCCCGAGCGAGGCCGCACCCGACTCGAACTCGAGAATCTGCGGCCCTCAGACTTCATCGATCTTGTGCCAGCAGCGGCGTTGGACGTGACGATCGCCGCGTTGGATCTCGACGCGCGTTGGATGGCTGGGCCTATGGATTTTGCGGTTGAACTGGCCGGCCAAGTCCCGGGTTTGGCGGAAGGGCCGTGCTCGGCGCGTGCCAAACTCGCCGGCAACGAGAACGGCGTGCAGATCGAGGAACTGACGGTCACGGCGCCCTCGCTGCCGACGCTGTCGCTTGCCGGGCGCGTGCCCTTGGTGATTGCCCCGGCGGGGGGAAGCCTTCAGGCGCGGCTCCATCCCGAGATTCCGTTTGGCTTGCAGGCACACACGGCGCCGGTAGCGAGCGTGGCGCGCGCGCTCGGCGAGCTCGGGAATGTGACCTTGGTCGCTCCGGAATTGCGCCTCGAGTTGGCGGGCAACGCCACGGACCTTAAGGGCGGAGCGCACCTCCGGGTCGACCGACTCGAGTGGCGCCCGCCCAACGCGACCAACGCGCTGCCTGCCATCGAGCAGATCAAGCTCGAGGCCCGGCTCGAGCCGGACCGGCTCGAGCTCGAGGAGTTGTCGCTGCGGTGGGGTGGCCAACGCGCGCTGGCCACCGGCGTTTGGCCTTTGGGTCCGGCGGCCTGGACGAACCTCCTCGAGCGCGGCGCCGTGCCGGACTGGAAGCAGGCTCGTGGCCGGTTAACGGTGGCGGAGGCGGACCTAGCCGCGCTGGCGGGGCAACTGCCGGGCCGTTGGCTCACGCAAGGCCAACTGTGGCTGGACGCCGCGCTGAGTCCCGGCGGCGTGCTGGCCGGCGAGCTGCGGGTCACCAATGCCGCCACGGCGCCTTTGCCGGCCATGGGCGCGGTGCGCGACCTGGACGTGCTGCTGCGGGTCCAGGACCAGACCGTGTCGTTGGTCCGGCTCAGGAGCCGCGTGGGGACCGCGCCCCTGACCGCCCAGGGAGAAGCCCGGTTCGCCCCGGGCAAGGACCCGGTGTTCTCGGGCACCGTGGTGGGCGAGAATGTGCCTCTGATCCGCCAGACGGGACTGATCATCCGCAGCGATTTGGACCTACGGCTCGCCACCGCCCCGGCGCAGCCCCCAACCTTGTCGGGCGAAGTGCGGTTGCGCGACAGCTTGTTTCTGCAACCGCTCGAATTGCTGGTGCCCGGTCCCGGGACCGACCCGAGCCAGCGACCGCCCTACTTCAGGATCCCGGCGGCGCCGCTCAAGGATTGGAAGCTCGACCTGAAGATCGCCGGCGACAGGTTTCTGCGGCTTCGGACCCCGGTGCTGGTGGGGCTCGCCTCGGCTGACCTCCGGTTGCAGGGCACGCTGGGTGACCCAGTCGCCTTGGGCGAGGCTCGGATTCCCTCGGGCAAACTGACCTTCCCGTTCGGCTCGCTGGCGGTGGACAGCGGGTTTGTGATGCTGAACAGCTCCGATCCGCACCGGCCGCGCTTGGCGCTGCACGCCTCCGGCACGGTCTATGGTTACGCCATCCAGATGGACGTCAGCGGTCCGGCGGACGATCCGCAGGTGCTCCTGAGCTCGACCCCGCCGCTGAGTTCGGGCCAGATCCTCCTGTTGCTCACGGCTGGGGAACTGCCGCGGGACTCGTCGTACTTCAGTCGATCCGACCGCGCGGAGAAGCTGATGATGTTCCTGGGCAAAGATGTCCTCTCGCGCGTGGTGGGGAGTGAAGACGCCCAAGAACGGCTCACCATCAGCTCGGGGCAACACATCTCCCAGAGCGGCAAATCGACTTACTCGGTCGAGTACCGCCTGACCGAGCGCTGGTCGTTGGTGGGCGAATACGACCGGTTCGACGCCCTCAACGCCCACGTCAAGTGGCGCGTCTACTCGCGATGAAAACCGCGCGCCCAACATGGCTTCGCACCTGGGCGCACCTGGCCTTGGCTCTGGGGCTGCTGCTGGCCCTGCCAACCTGGGGCGCCGGGACCGAGACCAACCGCGCTAAACTGCACTTCTCAGGCTTTGGATGGTTGGGCAACCTCGAACTGAAGAAACAGGTCCGGCTCATGCAGCCGGACAAGAAGCTCCCGCCTCAGTTCAGCGCCAACCAGATTGAAGACATCGTGTTGATTCTCCTCTCGAAGCTGAAGGGGGACGGTTACCTCGAGCCGGAGATTCGGGCCGAGCTGACCCGGGTGGACGGCGGCTCCGAGAGCTACCTCTGGAGTCCAGGGGTCGAACCCTTGCTGCCGTCGGAGCTGGCGATCCGCCAAGTGCAGTTGCGCGCTCGCCGCGGGGTACGCGCCTACTACGAGCGACTCGAGATTCGGGGTTTAACCGCCCTGCCGCTTGCCGAGGTGCGCCCCTATTTTGTCAGCACCGATGCGCTGCTGCGGCTCAAGAGCATGCGGGTGTTTACGCCCGATCGACTGCAGGGGGCGCTGGCCCGACTCGAGGGCGCCCTCGCCCGGCGCGGGTACGAACAGGCCCAAGTCGTCGCGTCGATGGTCCAGCGCGACCCGGCCACCGGCGCCACCCAAGTCGAGGTGACCGTCCAGGAAGGGCTGCCCGCTTATGTCCGGTCCGTGGACGTCGAGATCTGCAGGCCCACGGAGACGGCGCCGGAGCGCCTGCCCCGGCTCGAACCCGGGGTGCCCTTCTCGCGCCTCTGGGAGCAGGACTTCCTGTTGAGCCTGCGCACCAACCAGTATGCCCGGGGTTTCCCGGACGCAACGGCCGAGATGGCGGTGCTGCGTCGCGAGACCAATGCCGTCGACATCCAGGTGGACCTGCGCGCGGTCGTGACGACTGGGACGAACATCGCCGTGCGCAGGGTGCAGTTCGATGGGCGAGAGCGCACGCGCGAGTCCATGCTGCGCCGGTTCGCCCGCGCCACGCCCGGCGCACCCCTGAATCGGCTGCAGGCCGAGCGCGGCCGGGAGCGGTTGGCGCGGTTGGGCCTTTTCGAGACGGTGGGGTTGCGCTACGACTCGGTCGATCCTTACCAGCGGGACATCGTGTATGAACTCCAGGAAGGGAAATCCTTCACGATCAACCTGGTCTCCGGCTACGGCAGCTACGATCAACTCGGGGGTGGCGTCGAGTTGCTTCACCGCAACATGTTCGGTCGGGCGCATCAGGCCAAGCTCACGGCCGCCCAAACGTTCAAGTCCACCCTGGGCGATTTCCGCTACACGTTGCCCGAAGTAATGCGGCAGAGTGTGGACGTGTTTTTTACCGGGTCGTTGCTGCGGCGGGAGGAGATCTCGTTTACGCGGGAGGAATACGGGGGTGGGGTGGGGGTGCACCGCTTCTTCGAGACCTTCAAGACCGACGCCACCTTGCGGTACGACCATCAGTTCCTCAACGCCCAGGCCGCTGGGTTCGTGGTGGACCCGAACGTGGCGCTCGAGGAGGCCCGGGCCGCTGCCCTGGTGCTCGAACTGAAGCACGATCGCCGGGATAACCCCCTCCACCCGCGCTCCGGCTACAAGCTCTTCGGCAGCGTCGAGTTCGCCTCCGAATGGTTAGGCGGCGAAGTCAATTACCAGCGGGTCTTGCTGGGCGGTTCGGCCCACTGGGACTTGGGGGGTGGCCGGGTGTTCCACCTGGGCGCCACGCACGGGCTGAGTTTTACCCTCGGCGGCGAGCCCCGCGAGTTGCCCTTCAACAAACGGTTCTTTCCGGGCGGCGACAATTCGGTGCGGGGCTATCAGTTGGGCGAGGCGGCCCCGCGCAACGCCAGCGGTCAGATCGTCGGGGCGGAAACCTATTTGCAGGGCAACGTCGAGTTCGAACAGTACCTCACCCCAACGCTCTCGCTGGTGGCCTTCACGGACGCGGTGGGGTTTGCCGAGCAACGCCGCGCGTATCCGTTCGACGAAACCCTGATCTCGGTCGGGGCGGGTCTGCGTTGGCGGACCGTCATCGGCCCGGTGCGTCTCGAGTACGGCTACAACCTGAACCCCCGCCCCCGGGATCCCACCGGCACGATCCACCTCTCGTTCGGGTTCCCCTTCTGACGGCTAGCTGGGCTTGCGCGTGGTCCGTTCCATCATCCAGAGCACGTCGCGGTTGCCGGGTGAGGCGACGTTGAGGCTGATCGGTTGCCCCTTGCGCAGCACCGGCATCGTGCGCGCATCCTGCCACTTCTTGATCTCGGAGTGGCCGTCGGCAAAGGCGAACCCGCCGGCCCGGTTGTGGTAGCTGGCGGGGTAGTCCACCATCTTCCACTGCGTCGGTTGGTCCGGGTAGCCCCACATCCCCACCACAAATTCGCCGTCATTGACGCTGTCCTCGCGCTCGTCCACGAAGGCCCAGGTCAGGCTCGGGCCCGGATCGATCAGGTCGCTGAACTTCGCGTACACCAGGAACCCGGCCGGCCCGAAGCCCGAGGCATCCGCGCCGTTGAACCACGCGTTCATCGAGATGCTGCGCACCCGCGGCACCGATTGCCCCCGGAAAGGGCCCGAGGTGGGAATGACGGTGGACTTATCCGCCGGACACCGCCATATCCCGGCGGACTGCCCGCAATAGGGCCAGAGGGGGCTCTTGACGATGTCTTGGTTGATGTCCCAGTTGCTCGGGTTGGCTCCGCTGAAATCCAGGTCGCCGCTAATCCACTCGCCCGCACGCCTCCAGGCCGAGGGCAATTTATCTTGGTTATCGTCCACATAGAGCCGCCAGGCGGTCATCATCTGGCGTCCGTTGCTCAAACACATAATCCCTTGCGCCTTGGTCTTGGCTTTCGCCAGCGCCGGCAACAAGAGACCGGCCAGGGTCGCAATGATCGCAATGACCACCAGCAACTCGATCAGCGTGAAGGCCTGCCGGCGGACCACTCCACCCGCGCGGTTGGAGGGAACTCGAAGAGAATACGCGTGCATAGCATGTCGCTTTCGTCGCCGGAGCTTCGCCGGCGCAGAATGTGAACGAATGGGAATGCGTGTAACCCAGAACGGACCCAGAAGCAAGTGAGCGTTTGCAGGCACGGGGCGGAGCCCAGACGAGGGCGACTCGGGGCGCGATGGGAATAGCATTGAACGGCGGCGGGCAGGGCGCATGATCCGGGGGCATGGAATGGCTCACGTCGCCGGAAATCTGGATCAGCCTGATCACCCTCACCGTGCTCGAGATTGTGCTCGGGATCGACAACATCGTGTTCATCTCGATCCTGGCTGGCAAACTGCCCGCTCACCAGCAGGCCTGCGCGCGCACCGTGGGACTGAGCTTGGCGCTGCTCATGCGCGTCTTGCTGTTGCTGGCCTTGAGCTGGATGATGCGGCTCACCGCCCCGCTCTTCACCGTGCTCGAGCACGCCTTTTCCGGGCGCGACCTCATTCTCCTGCTCGGAGGGTTGTTCCTGCTGGGGAAAGCGACGCACGAGATCCATGACAAACTCGAGGGCGAAGACGGGCGCGCCACGGTCAAGCTGGCGCCCAGCTTCGCCAGCGTGATCGTTCAGATCCTGCTATTGGACATGGTGTTCTCGCTCGATTCGGTCATCACCGCGGTGGGGATGGCGCGCCATCTGGAGGTGATGATCGCAGCGGTGATTTTGGCAGTGGTCTTCATGCTCATCTTCGCGGGGGTCATCAGTCGGTTCATCGAGAGGCATCCTACCCTCAAGATGTTGGCCTTAAGCTTCCTGCTGTTAATCGGGGTGGTGCTGGTGGCAGACGGCCTGGGCCAACACATCAACAAGGGCTACATCTACTTCGCCATGGCCTTCGCGGTCGGCGTCGAGTGCCTGAACCTGAAGATCCGATCCCAACAGACCGCGACCGTCCCGTTACGCCAGCCGTACCGTTGACGGGGCTCGGGTCGGGCCCGCGGCCTGGGTTGCGGCTAGGCGCGCAAGTAACGGGCGCGCCGGTGGCATTCGTCGATGAAACAGCTCATCAGCGGGGTGCGCTTGCCGGTCCACATGGCGCCCACCAACACGGGCGGGAACTCGGTCAAGGGGACGAACCGCAGCCGCGCCGACTGTTGCGTCTTGGGGATGTGGAGCCCGAGGCCGATGCCGAATCCGTTGGCGACGTACGTCTCGACCAGGCCCAAGGAGCTGACTTCCAGACTGGTGAACCAATCCAGGCCGCGTTTGGCGAGGGCCTGCTGGAAGTGGCGGCAAACCGCTTCCGCCGCCGGCAGCGCAATCAGCGGTTCATCGATCTTGTCGCGCTCCCACAGGTCGGCCCCGGACTGGATGGGGCTGGGCTTGGGCACGATCAACGCCAGGTGAAGCTGGATGAGCTCTTCGGTGTGGATACCGCTCGGGGGTTTGCCCTCGATCACCGTGATGGCCAGGTCCAACTCCTGTTGCTGCAACCAAGCCTCGAGCTGCGGCCGGTAGCCTTCCCGCAAGTACAGCTTGAGCTTTGGATACTTCTGGCGCACGTTGAGCACCACCTCCGGCAGGTGATCGCGCTGGACCACCTCCGAGGCGCCAATGCGAATCGAGCGCCCGGCGCCGCCGCGGAGCTTGTCGGCTGCGGCGTCTAGATTGCTGAAGAAGGGTTTGCTGAACTGGTAGAGCTCTTCGCCGGCCGGGGTCAGAGCGAACGGGCGTCGGTGAAACAGAGTCACGCCCAGGTGCTCCTCGAGTTGAATCACTTGAGCGCTGACGGCGGGCTGCTGAATTCCGTAGGGAATGTTGCGGACGGCCTCGCTGATGCCCCCGTAGCGGGCGACGTAGAAGAACAATTCCAAGTGGTGGATGTTCATGGCATCGACTTTGTCAATGTGCCGGGTAAGAGTATCAATTGGCCCAGGTCGGGCAAGGCGTGTTACACCTGCGGCCTTTGATGGCCGTCAAGGCCCGGCAACCGGTCCCGGCGCATCATCCGACAGCGCGCAACGCTCATGAACCAACGCACTCCAGCGAAGGATAATCCGGCGGCAGGCGCCACCACCCACCCCCTCGCCCGCGCCGGGGGCGACCCGGCCTCCGCCGGCCCCGCCGGCAGCCGCTACCTGGGCATCGACGTCGGAGCCGAGACGCTGAAGTTGGTCGAACTCGAACGCCGCGGATCGACCCTGGTGTGGTCGCGGCGGCGCCTCATCGACCATGGCAAGGACCCCAGCCCCAAGCTCCTGTCGGCGCTCGAGGATTGGGACTGGGCGGGCGTGGGTGGCGCCGCCGTCACGGGGCGGCTGAGTCGGCCGCTCGATCTGTATCGCGTGCCCGCCAAACAAGCCCAAGCCGGCGGTTACCGCTTCCTGTTCGGCGAGACGCCGGCCACGGTGGTCTCGATCGGCAGTCACGGGTTCTCCGTGCTCGAGTTGCGGGGCAGCGGCGTCGAGGTCTACCGCGAGAACAGCCGGTGTTCCCAAGGCACCGGCAACTTCCTGCGCCAGTTGGTCGAGCGCTTCGCGCTCACGGTCGAGGAGGCCAGCGAACTGTGCGCGGATCTCGAGCAAAGCGCGCCGCTTTCGGGCCGGTGCCCGGTCATCCTGAAGACCGACATGACCCACCTCGCCAACAAGGGCGAGGACCGCGCGCGAATCCTCGCGGGGCTCTACGACGCCGTGTGCGAGAATGTCCTGGTGCTGATCAAGCCCGGGCTCAGCCCGGAGCGCGTGGTGCTCATCGGCGGCGTCAGCCGGTCGCGTCGAATCCGCCGCACCTTCGCCGCCGCACTCGACAGGGACGGCCTGCAGCTCGTGCCCTGCTCGGGCGACGACGCCCTGTACTTCGAGGCGTTGGGCAGCGCCGTGCTGGCCGCCGGGCGCGACGAAGGCGTACCCGCCCTGGACACCCTGCTGCGGGCGCAACCTCGCGCCCACCTCGCCACGGTGCCCGCCTTGAGCGCCTCCCTGCCCCAGGTCCGGCGGATGACCGCCCACGCCCCAGCCGCCGATGCCGCCACCCAGGGCGACCTGATCTTGGGTTTGGACATCGGCTCGACCGGCTCGAAACTCGTGGCGCTGACAGCCGCGACGCAAGCGGTGGCTTGGGAAGGGTACCGGCGCACGGCCGGCGACCCCGTGGGCGCCGCGCAAGCGCTGGTGCGCCAGTTCCAGGAAGCGAATCCGGCGCATGGCCCGGTGCGCGCGTTGGCGGCGACCGGCAGCGGGCGCGAGATCGCCGGTTCGTTGTTGACGACGTGTTACGGGAAAGAGGCGGTCTACATCCTCAACGAGATCGCCGCCCACGCCGCCGGGGCGTTGCACTACGACGGGCGCGTGGACACGATCTTCGAGATCGGCGGGCAAGACGCCAAATACATCCGCCTGGCGGAAGGGCGAGTGGTGGACGCCGCCATGAACGAGGCCTGCAGCGCCGGCACCGGGTCCTTCATCGAGGAACAAGGCAGCAAATTCACCGGCGCCACCAACGTCGTGCAAATGGGCGAGGCGGCCTTGGCGGCTCCCAGCGGCGTCTCCCTCGGCCAGCACTGCTCGGTGTTCATGGCGGAAATCATCGATGAAGCCGCGGCCGCAGGCGTGGCGCCGCCCGCCATCCTGGCCGGCCTCTACGACTCGATCATTCAGAACTACCTCAACCGCGTCAAAGGCAACCGGTCCATTGGCCAGGTCATCTTCTGTCAAGGGATGCCCTTCTCCGCCGACGCGCTGGCGGCGGCCGTGGCGCGGCAGACGGGCGCCCAAAGTCGTCATCCCGCCCAACCCCGGCACCGTGGGAGCGATGGGAATCGCGCTGCTAGCGCGACGCGAGCTCGCCTGGACCGACCAGCCCGCCCTCGACTTGGCCACCTTCCTGAGCGCGCGCATCGAGAAGAAAGAAACCTTCGTCTGCAAGTCCACTAGCGGCTGCGGCGGCGGGGGCAATCGGTGTCGCATCGAGTGTATTCGCACGGTCGTTACCGACGCGCGGCAGAACTTCACCTGGGGCGGCGCCTGTTCCCTCTACGATAAAGGGACCCGGAAACGTAAACTGCCCGATCGCGCGCCGGATCCGTTCCGCGAGCGCGAGGCGCTCGTGCAAGAGCTCGAGCGGGTGTGCGGCGCGCGGCGCGGGCGACCGACCATCGCCATCTCCGAGGAGTTCGCGCTCAAGGGCGTGTTCCCGTTCTTCGCGACGTACCTGCACGAGTTGGGGTTTGACCTGGTCGTGCAACCCGCCGGCGACGCCGCCACCCTCAAGCGCGGCATCCAAGAGGCCAATATCCCGTTCTGCGCTCCGATGCAATTGCACCATGGGGTGGTCGGTCGCATGGCCGAAACGGACTGCGATTACTTGTTCCTGCCCATGGTCCGCACGACCGCCCGGGTGGCGGATGAGCCGCACGCGCGCCTGTGCCCCATTGTGCAGGCCAGCACCGACATGGTGCGCTGGAACCTCGGCGCCAAACTCGACGGACGCGTCCTGGCTCCCGTCCTCGACGTCGGGCCGGGGAACCTCGAATCGGCCGAATTCCGCGAGAGTTGCCGGCAGGTGGCCGTCGCCCTCGAGGTCGGCGGCCTGCGTTGGCGCCCGGCCTACGACCGGGCCCTGGCCGCCCAGGCCGAGTTCGACGCGGCCACCCTCGAGTTGGGGCGGCGCGCCTTGGTCTTTTGCGCCGAACAGGACGTGGTGCCGGTGGTCGTGCTGGGTCGGCCTTATACGATCTACAACAAGGTCCTCAACTCGAATGTGCCGGCGTTACTGCGCGAGCAGGGCGCGGTCGCCATCCCGATCGACTGCTATCCCGTCAGCGAATCGGTGCCCGTGTTTGCCGACATGTACTGGGGCTACGGCCAAAGGATCCTGCGCGCGGCCCACCAGATCCGGCGCACCCCAGGGATCTACAGTCTTTACTGCAGCAACTACTCGTGCGGCCCGGACAGTTTCAATCTGCATTTCTACGCCTACGCCATGGAGGGGAGACCCTTCGCGGTGATCGAGACCGATGGCCACTCGGGCGATGCCGGCACCAAGACCCGCATCGAGGCCTTCCTCCATTGCGTGCGCCAAGACCTCGAAGCGAGCCGGACCGGCCAGCCGCCCCTCGATTTAACGGCGCTGCAAGATTCCGGCCTGAGCCTGATGGACATCCGGCCCAACGAATCCGTGCTCGTGCCGCGCATGGGCCCCGGCTCGGAGGTTGTGGTGGCGTCGTTGCAGGGCCTCGGTCTGCAGGCAGAATTGCTCGAAGCCGCCGAGGGCAATGCGCTGCAACTCGGCCGCCGTTACACCTCGGGCAAGGAATGCCTCCCCATGTGCATGACCTTGGGCACTCTCCTCGACCGCCTCGAACGCGAGCCGGAACCGGACCGGAACTACTTCCTGGTCATGCCCCGCACTTGCGGGCCGTGCCGGTTCGGTACCTACAACCTGCTCAACCAAATTACCCTCGAACGCTTGGGCTGGCGTGACCGCGTTCGCATCTGGGCGCCGGTGGACTCGGACTACTTCGCCGGCACCCCGCCGGGGTTCTCGGTATTGCTGTTCGCGGGGTTCATCGCCACCGACTTGCTCTTCGATGCCTTGCTCGAAGTCCGGCCCGTCGAGCAGCCGCCCGGATCGGCCCAGGCAACCTACGAGCGCTATCACGCCACCCTCCTCGACCAGGTCCGGCAGCAGGCCCACGGCCAGCTCCCCTTGCGGCAGGCCCTCTGGGAGGTCGCCAGCGGGCGCCTCTTTGGCCTGGCCGACCTGTTGCGCCGCGCCGCCGCCGAGTTCGCCGCGATCCGTTCGACCGCGGCGATCCCCACCGTGTTGGTCGTGGGCGAGATCTACGTGCGCCTCAACGCCTTTGCGAATGACCAGATCATCGGCCGCCTGAACGAGCGCGGCATTCGCGCCCGCCTAGCGCCCATGAACGAGTGGCTCGAGTATTGCACCTACTACCACCGCGACAGCCAAGGCTGGGAAAACACCATCAACCGCTACATCCAACGCAGCGTCCAAGCACAACTCTATCGCCAGGTCGCCCGCCCGCTCGGCTGGCCCTCGCGCACCACCGTGCACGACTCGCTCGCCGCCGCCGCGCCCTACATCCGACCCGAACTCGAGGGCGAAGCGGTCCTGACCCTGGGTAACCCCCTCTTCGAGTGGCGCCATCGTCACATCGATGCCGTCATCAGCGTCGGCCCCCTCGAGTGCATGCCCAACAAGATCGCCGAAGCCCAGTTCTTCCATGTCGCCGAACAAGAAGGCCTCTTGGCCCTCACCCTCGGGCTCAACGGCGACCCCGTCGACCCGGAGGTCCTCGATAACTTCGCCTTCGAGGTGCGCGCCCGCTTTGCCCAGCGGTCGGAGCGTGGCCGAGCGCAGCCGCCGCCCGAACCCGACGCGCGCGACCGCCACGGCGGTCCCACCGAGGGCGAGGTTGCACCGGCCTCCTACTCGGCTGCCTCGGAGAGCGCCTCGACCGCTCCCAGCCGATGGTAGTCGCTCGATTCTGGCGCGCAGGCATCTGGCTAGCGTCGCCGCGAGGTCTCGTGTCACCCTGCCCGAGCTCCATCCTGGGTCTGCACAGTCTGAATCCAATGAATAAGGAGAGATGCCCCAGGGCCGAAAGCGGTCGACGCCGCTGCTCCCTCTACCGTACTCTCCTCCCACAAAGCGATGCGTAGTCTGCCCCCCCAACTCGACGCGGCGGCTGGGTTGGCCACCCGGTCCCACGCGGTTCCGCGGCTGAGGTGCCGCCCGGCCGGCGCGGTTGGCTCCTGAGGCGCACCATGAACTCGGTCTGCACTCGTCTTCCTCCCGGCGGGCGCTCCTGCCCATGGGCGCTCGCCTTGATGGTGGTGCTGCTCGCCGCGGGTGCGGGCTGCTCGGTCCGGCGCGCGGCCGTCAACCAAATCGGCAACGCCTTGGCCGCCGGCGGCGCCACCTTCGCGCGCGACGACGATCCCGAATTGGTGCGGGCGGCCGTGCCGTTCAGCCTCAAACTCATGGAGAGCCTGCTGGCCGAAAGCCCGCGGCACAAAGGACTCTTGTTCGCCGCCTCGAGTGGGTTTACCCAGTACGCCTACGCCTTCGTCCAACAAGACGCCGACGAACTGGAACTGCGGGACGTCCAGGCCGCCGCCGCACTGCGCGCCCGAGCGCAGCGCTTGTACTTGCGGGCGCGCGACTATGGACTGCGCGGGCTCGAGGTCAGCGCGCCGGGCTTCACGGCGGAGCTGCGGGCCCATCCCGAGCAAGCCGCTCGCCGGATGCGGCGCGCACAGGTCCCGTTGCTGTATTGGACCGGGCTGGCGTGGGCCGCGGCGGTGTCCGTCTCGAAAGACAACCCTGAAGTCATTGCGGACTTGCCCATCGCCGAGGCCCTGATCGATCGCGCGCTGGAACTGGACGAGAGCTTCGAGCACGGCGCGATCCACACCTTTCTGATCGCCTACGAGATGAGCCGGCAGGGTGCAACGGGCACGCCCGCGGCGCGAGCGCGCCACCACTTCGAGCGCGCGGTGCAGTTGTCCCAGGGCCAACACACCGGGCCCTTTGTCGCCCTGGCGGAGGCGGTCGCCATCCCGCAGCAGGATCGAGCCCAGTTCGACGACCTGATCGGCCGGGCGCTGGCCATCGATCCAAACGCCCGCCCCGATTGGCGCCTGGTCAATCTCATCCTTCAGCGACGCGCCCGCTGGCTCCGCGAACGGGCCGACGACCTCATCCTGCCCCCCTTGCCTCCCGACGATCGACCATGAACCTCACCCACTTCCTCTGCCATCGCACCGCGGGCACCCGCCCAGTCCGACCCACACGGCTCCCCTTCCTCCTCGGCTGCCTGCTGGTCGTGGCGCCCGGCCTGGGGCCGTTAACGGCCGCCGGCGCCAGAGTGCGGTTGGCGACGCTGGCGCCCAAAGACACCTCATTCCACCAAGCCCTCAAGGTCATGGCCGAACAATGGCGCAAGGCGCCAGGCGGCGGTGTCGAGCTGACGATCTACACCGACGGCACCATGGGCAGCGAGGCCGACATGGTGCGGCGAATGCGCATCGGCCAGCTCCAAGCCGCCATGATCACTGTGGGCGGTCTGGCAGAAATCGATCCTGCGGTGGCCGGTCTGCAAAAGATGCCCCTGATCTACCGCTCCCTCGATGAAGTCGTCTACATCCGCGAGAAACTCGGCCCGCTGCTCGAGCAACGATTCCAAGCCAAAGGCTTTCACCTCCTCTGCTGGGCGGATGCAGGCTGGGTACGGTTCTTCTCGAAAGAACCCGCCCTGCGCCCCGCGGACTTCAAAGGCCTCAAGATGTTCGTCTGGGCAGGCGACCCGGACCATGTGCAACTCATGCGGGAGGAAGGCTATCGGCCGGTCCCCCTCGAGTACACCGATACCCTCACGGGGTTACAGACCGGCCTGATCGAGGTGGTGCCCTCGACGCCTTTTTATGCCTTGGCCGGCCAGTTCTACCGCGTGACCACCCACATGGTCGAGGTCAACTGGGCCCCTTTGGTCGGGGGCACCCTCATCACCCGCAAGGCCTGGGACGCCCTCGCCCCCGAGACACAGGCGGCCCTGAGCGCGGCCGCACTCGACATGGGGGCGGAGGTCCAAGCCCGCGGACGCCAAGAGAACCAGGAAGCCCTCGCGGCGATGCAAAAGCGCGGATTGACCGTGCACCGGCTCGCCCCGGACATCCAAGCCGAATGGGAAGCCTTCGGCGCCAGTATCGAGCCTAAAGTGCGCGGGCGGATGGTGCCGACCGACATCTTCGATGAGGTCCAACGGCTGCTCCGCGAGTACCGCGCTGGCCAACGATGAGTGGCATCGCCGAAACCCGCGCCGATCCCAGCCCGGCGTTACCCCCCGACCCGGCCCAACCGCTGCCCTGGTGGCGATCGGTCGAGAACCTGGCCGTCGTGATCGTCCTGGCGGCGATGACGTCTTTGCCGCTGGTGGACATCCTCTTCCGGTGGTTCGGTCGCCCCGGCCTCGCTGGGTCGGCCTCGTTCGTGCAACACCTGACCCTGCTCGCGGGCGTCATCGGCGGCGCCCTCGCCGCTCGCGACAATCGCTTGCTCTCCCTATCTGCCGCCACCACCTTCCTCAAAGGCCGTTGGCGTGATTGGGCCCGGTTCGGAAGCGGCGCCTTCGCGGCGGCCATCTCGACGGTGCTGGCGTTGGCCAGCGCTCAATTCGTCCTGTTCGAGCGCGAGGGAGGTAACACCCTCGCCTATGGAATACCAGTCTGGTGGGTTCAGGCCTTTCTGCCGCTGGGATTCGCCGCCGTGGCGCTGCGCCTCTGGCTTCATGCGTCCGACCGTTGGCGTGGCCGAGCCGCAGCCCTGTTGCTGGCGGCTGCGCTCGTGGGTCTGGCGGTGTGGACGCCGGTCGCGCCGGCGCGGCTGTTGTGGCCCGCGCTGGGGCTGCTCTTCTTGGCGACTCTGGCCGGGGCCCCTGTGTTCGTGACCCTCGGCGGGGCAGCCTTGATTCTGTTCTGGAGCGATGGCTTGCCCCTGGCCTCGATCCCCCTGGACCACTATCGGCTGGTCACCAACCCGACCTTGCCCACCATCCCGCTGTTCACCCTGGCCGGGTATTTCCTGGCCGAAGGCGGGGCGTCGCGCCGGTTGGTGCGGGTGTTTCAGGCGCTGGTCGGCGCGCGGCACGGCGGACCGGCGATCGTGACCGCGTTGGTGTGCGCCTTCTTCACCTCGTTCACGGGGGCCTCCGGCGTCACGATTCTCGCTCTGGGCGCACTGCTGATGCCCGTCTTGCTCGCCGCGCGCTACTCCGAGCGGGCTTCGCTCGGGTTGCTCACCAGTTCCGGTTCGCTGGGTCTGCTTTTCCCCCCGTGTCTCCCCCTGATTCTCTACGCGATCATCGCTAAGGTGGGCATCTCGGAGGTCTTCCTGGGCGGGATGGCGCCGGGCCTGTTGCTCGTGGCGGCGACGGCCTGGTGGGGTTGGCGCCAAGCCCCTCGTCTCGAAGCGGAACAACGCCGATTCGATGCCTCTGAAGCCGCCCGGGCGATCTGGGAGGCGAGGTGGGAGCTGTTGCTGCCGGTCGTTGCCCTCGGCAGCCTGCTCAGCGGCCTGGCAACGCCGGTCGAGGCCGCCGCGCTCACCGCCGGCTACGCCTTCGTGGTCGAGACCTTCGTCTATCGCGACCTGCGATTGATTCGCGATGTGCCCCGCGTGATGACCGAGTGCGGCCTGTTGGTGGGTGGGATCCTGCTGATCCTCGGGGTGGCCCTGGGCTTCACCAACTACCTGATCGACGCGCAGGTGGCCGCCCACGCGGTCGAGTGGGCCACCGCCAACATCCATTCGCCGCTGGTCTTCCTGATCATGCTCAACTTCTTCCTCTTGCTGGTGGGTTGCCTCATGGACATCTACTCCGCCATCGTGGTGGTGGTGCCCCTGATCGTGCCCCTGGGCCTGGCCTTCAACGTGGATCCCGTACACCTCGGAATCCTGTTCTTGGCCAACCTCGAGTTGGGCTACCTGACACCCCCGGTCGGAATGAACCTCTTCTTGGCCTCGTACCGATTCGGCAAGCCCTTGACCGAAGTCGCCCGGGCGGTGCTGCCCTTTGTCGGGTTGCGCCTGGTCGTCGTGTTATTGATCACCTATGTGCCTGCGCTCACCACCACGCTGCCCCAGTGGTTCAAGCCGTCCTGAACGGACCAAGAAGTTGGCGCTAGGGATGACCGCTCGATCGCACCCCGGGTACGCCTTGGCCATCCTCCTGCTCGTGGCCATAGCGAGCGGTTGCCGCTCCGTCGGACCAGGGAACCGGTCCGAGAAACCCTGGAACCAACCCACCCGTTGGGAATTGTCGCGGGACTGGCTCTTCGCTCCGTGGTCCAGTTGGCAGGACGACCCCATCCGCCGTGGCCCTTTTCCCTGAAGCGCACGGCCCTCGAGGGGCGTTGTGGCGACACCCTCGCCCTCCTGGGCTGGGCATCCCCAGCTCCTGCCCGCTCTGGAGGTTTGTTTTGAGGCGAGGCGATAGAAGTTTTTTCAATTAGCCACGTAAGGCAGCCCTAAAGTACGTTCCCGGCGTGAACCCGACCTCCCAGCCGGTCGACCAGGCCAACCCTGGCTCCAGCAAGCTCACGGTGACGATTGCCCTCAAGCTGCTGCGGTTGGTGTTGTGGCTCGCCACCCACACCTGCTACCGCATTCGCGTGGGCGGCCGTGACCACTTGCCGGCTCGCGGCGGGGCGTTGCTCGTGTGCAACCATCTCTCGGTCGTGGATTCGTTGCTGCTGCAGGCGTCCACCGACCGGCCCATTCGTTTCCTCATGCAGCAACGCGAGTACAACAAGCCCTGGATCCGGCCCTTCGCGCGGCTCCTGCGCGCGATCCCGATCTCGTCGGAACAGCGACCGCGCGATCTCATCCTCGCCCTCCGGACGGCGAGCGAGGCCATCCGCGGCGGCGAGGTGGTTTGCATCTTTGCCGAAGGCCAAATCACGCGGGTGGGTCACTTGCTCCCCTTCCGGCGCGGTTTCGAGAAGATCATGAAGGGCCTGGCTGCCCCCATCGTCCCCGTGGCCCTGGACGGCGTCTGGGGCAGCATCTTTAGCTCCGAGCAGCGCCGGTTCCTCTGGAAACTGCCTAAGTCTTTCCCCTACCCCGTGGCCGTGCAGTACGGAGCGCCGCTGCCCGCCGAGGCCACCCCGTCCGCCGTGCGTCAGGCCGTCCAAGAACTCATGGCCGAGGCCTGGAGCCACCGCAAAGCGCGCCTGCAACCGCTCCACCGGGCCTTCCGACGCACCGCCCGGCGCTACCCGTGGCGCTTTGCCATGGCCGACCATCGCGTGCCCAGGCTCAGCTTCGGCGCCGCCCTCGCGCGCACCGTGTATCTGGCGCGGCGGTTGCGGTCGGTTTGGGCCGACCAAGAGCAGGTGGGGATCCTCCTGCCGCCCTCGGTCGCGGGGGCCTTGGTGAATCTGGCCGCCCTGTTTCTGGGCAAAGTGCCGGTCAACCTGAACTACACCGCCTCGACCTCCGTGCTCGCCGCTTGCGCCGCCCGGTGCCGCCTCCGGACCGTCCTCACCTCCCGCGCCTTTCTCGAACAGGTGAAGCTCGAGGTGCCAGGCCAAATCCTCTGGCTCGAAGACCTCGCCGCCCAACCTGCGCCAACCGAACGGCTGCTGGCGCTGGCCCTGAGTTGGCTCTTGCCCGCCGGATGGCTCGAACGGGCGTTGGGCCGGCGGCGCCCAGCCCAACTCGACGATCTCGCCACGGTCATCTTCTCGAGTGGGAGCACCGGCGACCCTAAAGGCGCCATGCTGAGCCACTACAACATCGGCTCGAACCTCGAACAATTCGAGCAGATCTTCCAACCCCTGCCCCAAGACCGCCTGCTCGGGGTCTTGCCCTTCTTCCACTCCTTCGGTTTCACCGGCGGGCTGTGCTTCCCCGCGGTCGTCGGTGTGGGAGTCGTTTACTACCCTTCGCCCCTGGACGCCAAGGCGGTCGGCGAACTGGTCCAGCGCTACCGCGTGACCCTGCTCCTGGGAACGCCCACCTTCCTCCAGCTCTACATGCGCGGTTGCGCTCCGGGCCAGTTCGGCAGCCTGCGCCTGGTGTTGGCCGGCGCCGAGAAATTGCCCGAGCGCGTAGCCACCGCTTTCGAGGAGCATTTCGGCATCCGCCCCTTCGAGGCCTACGGTTGCACCGAGTGCGCACCCGGTGTGGCGGTCAACACCCTGGACTTTCGCGCCCCGGGCTACCGACAGATCGGCTCCAAACGGGGCAAGATCGGACATCCACTCCCCGGGATCTGCGTGCGCTTGGTGGACCCGGCCTCGTTCGAGCCGGTGCCCGTCGGGCAACCCGGGTTGCTCCTGGTGCGCGGACCCAACGTGATGCGAGGCTACCTGGATGCGCCCGACCAAACCGCCGAGGTCCTCCGCGACGGCTGGTACGTGACCGGCGACATCGCCACCTTGGACGAAGACGGTTTCCTCGAGATCACCGATCGCCTCAGCCGCTTCAGCAAGATCGGCGGTGAAATGGTGCCCCACGTCCGCCTCGAGGAAACGCTCCACCGCTTGGCCGACGCCACCGAAACCACGTTCGTCGTGGCCGGCGTCACCGACCCGAAAAAAGGCGAGCGACTGGCGGTCCTGCATCGCTTGCCAGCGGACGCTCTGCGCCAGGTCCTCGACAAGCTGCCCCTGGCGGGCCTGCCCAACCTGTGGCTGCCCAAGGCCAACCAGTTCTTTTACGTCGAGGCCTTCCCCTTGCTGGGCTCCGGTAAACTCGATCTGCGGCAGGTGCGCGCCCTGGCCGAGCGCCTGGCCGCCGCCACCCACGCGTAAACCGGCGCGCCCCTACCGGCGCAGCCGCACCAACCGCCCACTCCCGCGCCCCAACGCCAACTCGACACGCATCCCCTGGGCCGCAGACCAGGCGCCGGTCACGGCGTCGAAAAGCTCCCATTCACCCGGACCGCGCACACCCACCGTGGTCTCGGCGGCGTAGTCCAGATTCACCACCAGCACGTGCGTTGTGCGGGAAACCGGGTCAGGCGAACCCGGCGGGGCAAAGCATCCCAGCAGCACACCCTGAACTCGCTCGGGGGGTTGGTAGTCGCGCGGGGCCACTGCCGGTTCGAGCCGGATCGGGCTGTCGTCCGGCAACGCCACGGCGCCGGGCGGGAGCATGCCGGCGTGGTAGGCAGCCCCAAACTTCAACGACTGCAGTTGCGAGGCCAGGGCGATGAACTCTCGGTTGAGCGTCTTGAGTGCGTGATAGAGCGGCGTCGGCGTCCCGTCGGCCAGAGCGATCCCGCCCGTGTGACCCGCGCACGAATAGACGTAGTACGAGATCCCCTGCGCGCCATACGCCAACGTCGTGTAAACCAAGTACCGCAGCTCGTCCGGTGTCGGCACCCGCATCGAAGGGGTCCAGGTGCACGCCTGCACAATGTTGAGGAAGGGCAGCTTCGCCTCCGTAGCCGCCTGCCGGATCAAGGCCAAGTTCAAAAAATACTGCCCGTTGTCGCCGCGCGTGGCGAATTGGTAATGGTCGTAACTGATCAGCGCCGGTCGCACTGTGTCGACGTACTGCCGCAGGTGCGCCCGATACGCCGTGACCGTGTCTCCCGTATTGCCCAGTTGCGCATTCGAGGCGTAGGTCGGGAACAGATTGATGTAAGCCAAGTGCGCCGAATCGCGCTCGCGGAGGTGCGCTACCAGTCGGCCCAAGGCGACAAAATTCGTCGCGTTCGGTTCGTCCGTGATGAAGTACGCGTATAGCGCCGGGTGTAGGCTCACCCGACGGATCAGAGCGTCGAGTTGCTCCCGTTGCGCCGGAACCTCGAGCGCCGCTGGCGATAACAGCGGATCGTGCAACTGCGCTCGCAATCCGTGCCGATGCACCAAGTCGAGGTCCTTCTCCGCGCACCAAACCAAGTTCCAGCCCCCCTCTGCCATCTGTTGCGCCACCGCGTCGCTCATCGGCGGCCCAGCCCAGTACGTGACGATCGGGGTGCCGACCTGCCAGGCCGGCGCTGCGGCCGCGTCGGCGCCCACCGCCGTGCTCGAGCAAACCAGGGCGGCTAGTAGCGCCCATCCGCCAGCCCGCAAGGCTGCGGCCGCATGTCGGTAGTATGAGGGTGTGTTCATGATCGCATCCTCCGGCTCGACGACTGCGCAACGCCTGATTGGCCTTCCGCCGTGCGTGAGCCGGCACGGGGCAGCATGCCCCCTGTCGTGAAGGCAGGCAAGCACTGCGACAAGCAGAAGGTCCCCTCCCCGGATCCTGAGCGAGGTCGAGCGCGGGCGGTCACGTCTGTCCAGCGCGTTCTGACGTCCTACGCCCCGCAAGGCGCCCGCCAGGCTCACCCAGCATGGCCAGCGGCAACCTTCGCGGTCGGGGGATCGTGGGGCCCTTAAGGTTGCCCCTGCCGCCCATTCAGTCGGGCCCGCACCGTCGCTAACCATTCCGCCTGGTTGGGAAACAGCGGTTGATCGTCCAACTCGGCCAACACCGCCCGCGCGGCCTCAAGTTCCTCGAGCCCGAGATGCACCTCGAGGCGCGTGAGGTGGTAGAGATCCGTTTGGCGCTCGGTCAGTTGGTCTGGTCGCAGCGCCTCGAGGGTCGTGCGGGCGTCCTGCCACCGCTGGTTGCGCGCCAAGGCCAAGGCGTGGTTGAGTCGGATCTCGGCCGAGTTAGAATTGGCCGCCAACAACTCGACGGTCAGCCCTAAGGCCACCTCAGGCGATTCCCGATTCAGCAGCAACGCCCCCGCGTACTTGACGGCCAGGTCGGCACTCCTGGGCGAGAGTTCGTAGGCCCGCTGCGCCGCCGCCAACAACAGTCGTGCGTCCTGTCGCAGATGCAGTTGGCACTCGAAGAGTGTGTCCCAGTACACGGGCCGGTTCGTCACGCCCTCGTAGTGCTTGATCAGAATCGGCGACGCCACGGCCGGGAACCCGAGTTGGTAGAGCTGCATCGCCACCGCCAGCGCTGTCTCCGCGTCCGGGTACGGGTGCTCCGCCGCTTTGGCGAAATGAGCCACTGCCTCGTCGTATTGACCTTGGCCGTGAGCGGCGCGACCCTCCATGAAGAAGCTGTACCCGGTCCAATGATCGCGCCCCGCGTCCAGCACCCGAAGGTTCAACGCGCTCCGGCGTAGCTCATCCCAGCTCTCCATGTCTGCCAGCAGCCCCGCATACAACTGCCACAGCTCGCCCCCGAGCTCGACGCCGGGCCGGCCAAACCGACTGGTGTAGTCCCCAAGCAGCCGCCGCGTCTTCTCCCGTGCGCCGAGCGCCACGCAAGCCACACTGAACTGCAGCAACTCCGCCGGCGTCTCCGGGGCGCGCTCGAACTGTTCCGCTAGCGCACGCGCCTCCTCTTTTCGGCCCAGCTCGCTCAAGAGCTTCCAATAGGCCAAATAGTCCGTCAGCCGCGCGGCCTGCATACCCTCGAGCCGGCGCAAAGCCGCGGCCACCCCGCCGGCGTCCATCAGCCGGGCGCTGAGAATCAACTTGAGCCGAAACGCCACCCGCTTCCGCTCGGGGTCCTTCTGCGCTTCCTCGACCTGCTGGCGCGCGGCCGCCGCCGTCTCGGACGGGCCCCAACCCGCCACATAGGCCGCTCGATATAGTGCTACTTCCGGATCCGCGTGCACAGCTTCCGCAGCCCGCTCCCACCGCGCGTTGAACTCGTCCCAGCGCGCCGTGCGGAACAGGGCCTTCACGTAGTGCGCCTCCTCCGCCGTCGAAAGCGACGCCTCGCGTGGCTGCAGCAGAGCCAAAACCTCGGGAGCCTCCTCGAGTCGGTCATACACCCGCAGGGCCAAGGCCACGTCCGCTTGGTTCGTGCCGCTCAACCGCAGCAGCCAGCTCAGTTGGCCCCGCGCCTCGAACGCTGGCCCGCCCACGGTCGTGCCCGTGGCCAGCCAGTGCCCCAACGCCCCACGATACAACGCGGCCGACCCAGGATGGCTCGCAATGGCCGAGCGCCAACAAATCGCCGCCTCATCGGCCTTGCCTACCTCGGCCAGCTTGACCGCCGATCGCCGCAGCGACCACGCCTGCACCAGGTTCACCAGTCGGATCTTGACCGGCGGCTCGTACCCCGGCGGCGAAACCACCCAGATCCGCGGCAGCGCAACCCCAGCCCCCAACAACACCGACCCGAGCAGAATCAAAACGATCCGAAACGCTTTGTCCTCGATGAGCAGCCGGAGAAGCCGGCCTTTGCCGCGTCGACGAGGTCGGTGGCGGCTGCCGCGTGGTGTGCCTCGAAACATGGACGGGAGCTTGGGGAGATCCGATCCGGAAGTTAAGCCAAAAACGCATGCCGCCCCAGCCCCCGTACCCAACCGCCTGTCTGGACATCATCCGAGGCGAGATCGGGACTGCCGCACGGCCAATAAAAACGCCGACTCGGCTCTCCAGCCCAGTCGGCGTTTCGAAATCAGAATCGCAGTCGCGCTAGCGGTTCGCGAACCGGCGATAGGTCACGAATCCCAACAGCCCCACCGCCGCAAACATCGCCACTTCCGCCGGCTCCGGCACTGGCGTGTAGGTGTAGGTGACGTCAATCGAGGCATCCGAGCTCGCAGAGAACAGGGTCGTCACGCTGCCGGGCGGTGGCGGGCTGGCCCAGACGATCGTGCTCTTCGTCGCGCTTGCGCCCAGCACGATGTTGCCCGCACCCAAAAACAACGCCAAGTCGGCAGGATTGGTCGTGTCCCAAGTGGCAAACGCGCCCGATGGGCTACCGGAGGCCGTTGCCCCGCTCGTGCCACCGTAATCAAGCGTCAGGTCGAAAGGCGACGCGGTGAAACCGAGCGTCATGTTCGGGGTGACTGACGTGATCGGTGGCGGTCCACCCGGCAGCAACAAATCCACTTTGACCCGCCCTTCCACCAAGACACCCCCGCCTATAGTTGAGGTATTCTCCACCTGCAAAAGCGGGCTAGTCATATTGCCCGTCAGCTTGATCGTGACTTTGTCCAAGCTAACCGCGGGTAGGTTGAATTGCGCAACGGTGAAACTCCCTGACCAGTCCGCAGGCGCCGTCGAGATGGTGTAGGTGGCGGGTGGTGTAGTTGCGGCTTGGACGACTGCCACCGCACCCAGCAACAGACCGTATACCCCTGTGCAGACCCTAGCGTGCGTAGGACGCATTTTCATTCCTGACATGTTTTGCAGCGTTTGGTTGTGGCAGGCTGCCTTCGATAACTGGCCGTACACAAACACATGCCTCTCCCGTTGTCAAGCCGCGCCTGTCCCGATTTGAGGCAGACTCGCGTCAGCGCTTCGCCCGCCTCCCGCTCTTCGTTGCCCCTGGGCCTCGCCCCGACTACTGATGAGTCACTGAGATGGATTACAACTCGGCGGTAGGGCGCGCAGTCCTCTGCGCGCCGCGGCTTCCTGTGTCCACAAGGGTCTACGGCGCGCAGAGGACCGCGCGCCCTGTTCTGTGTCGTCTATCCCGACCTCTCATCAGTAAGTCCTTCCGCCCGAACGATCTTTCGGTCGCCGCAGAAACGCTCTCACGCCGGTCTTGGCCCGCCGCTTGCGTACCTGGTAGGTGTGTTGCCGCCGCTCTTCGGACAAATACGCCAACTCCCGCTGCAGCTTAAGGTAACTCTCATACCGCCCCCGATCCAGCTTGCCCGACGCAACCGCATCCTTCACCGCGCACGGCGCTTCGCTCGCATGCCGACAATCCCGGAACCGGCAGCCCGCCGCCAGTTCCGCAATGTCCGGAAACGTCTCCTCGAGCCCTTCGTCCGCCACCCACATGTGGAACTCGCGCATGCCCGGCGTGTCGATCACCAGACCGCCACTCGGCAGGACAATCAACTCGCGCCACGTGGTCGTGTGCCGGCCTTTCGCATCCCGGGCGCGCACCTCGAGCGTGGCCTGAATGTCTTCCCCATACAGCCGGTTGATCAGGCTCGATTTGCCTACCCCGCTCGTCCCCACCAAGGCCACGGTTTCACCCGGCCGAACCCACGCGCGTAACTCCTCCAAACCCTGGCCGGTGCGTGCGCTGGCCACGATGACCGGCACGGCGCCGGCGGATCGTACTGCCGCGCGCGCCCGCTCTGCCACCTGCTCGCCCAGGTCCGCCTTGTTCAGGACCACCACGGGCCGGGCACCCCCTTCGTGCGCCATGACCAGAAACCGCTCCAGCCGGCGTAGGTTGAAGGTGGCATCCAAAGACTGCACCACCATCGCCGTGTCGAGGTTGGCCGCCAAAACCTGCTCGGCCACTTCCCGCCCCGCCAGTTTCCGCGCCAATCGTGTGCGCCGCGGCAACACCGCCTCGATGACCGCCTCGCGCGAACCGCCCGACCGCGCCGCCGCCACCCAATCCCCTACCTTGGGCAAACCCACCGACGCTTCCGCTTGCGCCTCGTGAAGCAGTCGACCCGCCACCGTGGCCGTCACCTCGCCGGCTCCGCCCAACAACACATACGCGTGCTTGTCCTCGACCGCCACACGCGCGGGTTCGAGCCCTGCAGATCGGAACGCCCCGAACTCATTTTCCCACGCCGGGCCCCAGCCCAACACCGCCAGTTCCGATGCGACCGGATCCATGCTTCAAGCCGCCCCACCACCTCGGCCGGCTAAGGACTGAACCTGGCCCCTCCCACACCAGCTCTCGTCCTGGCTTACCCGAATCAGCCTCCGCGCTGCCATACCAGATCGCCGACGGAGAACCTCGCCCAACATCGAGTCCGGTCACTCGACCGCCAAAAACTTGACGCACACCGGCGCCCCCACATCGAGCACCGGACCGCTCGGCGTCAAACGCCCACTCGCTGCCTCGATCCGAAACAACACCAGATTGTCCGAACCCTGATTCGCCGCCCAAAGCCAAGTTCCACCCGGCTCGATCCCGAAACTCCGCGGCGTCTTGCCGCCCGTCGAGACCCTCTCGACGAACTGCAGCGCTCCGTTGTTGGCCCGCACCGCGAAGACAGCCAGACTGTCGTGCCCCCGGTTCGAGCCATAAACATACTTGCCGCTCGGGTGCACCTCGATCTCGGCCGTCGTGCTTGGCCCGGCGAAATCGCTCGGTAACGTGGAGACCGTGCCCAGTTGGCTGAGCGCACCCCGGGCCAAATCGTAATTGAAACCCGTGATCGTCGAATCCAATTCGTTGATCGCATAGGCAAACCGGCCGCTGGAGTGCATCGCAAAATGACGCGGCCCCGCCCCCGGCTTGACCGCCGCATATGACAACTCGTGGGGCGTCAGCGTCGCCCTCGCCGCGTCCACTCGATAAACCAAGATCCGATCCAAACCCAAGTCTGGCACGAACAGGTACCGGCCATCGGGCGCCAGCGTCACCCCGTGGGCATGCGGCGCCTCCTGCCGCCGCGGATTCACGCTCTTGCCCTCGTGCTGGTGAAACGACGTCGCTTCGCCCAACCGCCCATCGCTGCCGATCGGCAGCGCGGCCACACTGCCCCCGCCGTAGTTGGCTACGAACAAACACGTGCCCGTCGGATGCACCGCAATGTGACAGGGGCCCGCACCCCGTGAAGAAACCTGACTCAACTGGCTGAGTTGGCCCGTGGCTCGGTCCACCGCAAACGCGGTGACGGCCCCAGCGCGTTGGCCCGCGAAGTCGCTCACCTCATTGACCGCGTAGAGATACTGGCCGCTCGGGTGCAGATCCAAAAACGTCGGATGCCGCAGCTCCGCTGCTAACACCGGCGCCTGGACCGTCCCGGCCGCCGCATCGAAGCGAAAGACATAGATCCCCTTGCTCTTGGCCCCTGTGTAAGTGCCCACATAAACCAGGTACTGCCCCGTGGCGCCGTACCCGGACTCGGCGACGGCCAACACGCCGGCGGCAAACCAGGTAGCCAACCAAGGCCGGTGAAACGCAGACAAACCGAGCGGTAACGTCATGGAAACCATCAGACACCCCCCCTCGCGCTAATTCAAGCCGCGATGCGCCTCCCTCCCGGCCTCGATGAACCACTCCCGAGCCCTGAACCTGGCCCGGGAGCGCTGGCCATCTTGCCTGCTTATCGCGGGCGGGACGCCCGCACTCCCTCCGCCATGGTCTGCCAAGGGAGCGCGGCCATCTTGGCCGCGTACTGCGGGCGGGACACCCGCACTCCCTCCGCCATGGTCTGCCAAGGGAGCGCGGCCTTCTTGGCCGCGTACTGTGGGCGGGACGCCCGCACTCCCTCCGCCAAGGCCTGCCAAGGGAGCGCGGCCATCTT
>VHCO01000050.1 GCA_016871715.1 Verrucomicrobiota bacterium | reverse complement strand
CACGGTCGAGCGAGGCCACGGCGCGGTGGCGCGGAGCGCGGCAGGGGGGTGCTGACCGGCCTTGCCTTGGCTTGGTTGAGCTGGTGCGATTCGACAAGAGAAGTCCGGTGGGGTACGCTTCGTCGGCCGGTACGGATGAGAATACTGATGAGACTCCGGGATAGACGACACATTGCCAGCAGGGCGCGCAGTCCTCTGCGCGCCGTAAACCACACCGTGGACACAGGGAGCCGCGGCGCGCAGAGGACTGCGCGCCCTACCGCCGACTTGTAGTCCACCTCAGTGACCCATGAGTAATACAGGATCGGCAAGAACGTGACGGTCGGGCGCGGCGAACGGACGGTGGCCGCTGCCGAGGCGTCGGGCGCGGATTTCGGAAGCACGATGACTGCAACGTCTATTCTGAGAGAATTGGAGGCGCTTGGCCAAGCCAGCTACAAGAAGGTGCTGCTCAACCACGGCGTGCGCGAGCCGTGTTTCGGCGTCAAGATTTCCGAGCTGAAGAAGATCCAGAAACGCGTCAAGCGGGACTACCCGTTGGCGCTCGAGCTCTACGACTCGGGCGTGTATGACGCGATGTACTTGGCTGGCTTGATCGCCGATGACGCCCGGATGACCAAGCGCGACCTGCGCCATTGGGTGAAGCATGCCGAGGGCGGGCCGTTGGTGTGTTCGGCGGTGCCGTGGGTAGCGGCGGGCAGCCCGCATGGCTGGTCGCTGGCGCTGGAATGGATCGAGTCGCGCCAGAGCGGCGTAGCCGAAGCCGGGTGGGCGACGTTGACAGGCTGGGTATCGGTCAAGCCCGATGCGGCGTTGGATCTGCCGGCACTCGAGCGTTTGTTGGAGCGGGTGGCGTGCACGATCCACGAGGCACCGAACGGGGTGCGCTACCAAATGAACGGCTTCCTCATCGCCGTGGGGGTGTTCGTGGCGCCGCTCACCGGCACGGCGCTGGCCTTCGCGGAGCGGATTGGGCGGGTCGAGGTGGATATGGGCAACACGGCCTGCCAAGTGCCCTTTGCCCCGGATTACATCAGGAAGGCGCAGGCGCGGGGGACGATCGGAAGGAAGCGCAAGAGCGCCAAGTGCTGAACGACTGCGCTCGGGTGCACATCGTCGCAGGCGGCGGACTGAGGGGATCGCTGGGCTTGAACTGCCGGCTCAACTCTGGGAGGCTAGGCGCCCTGATGAACCACCTGATCTCGCAGCGCAGGCGCACCGTTTCTTTAGGGGTGACGCTGGCCTCTAGTCTGTTTTGGCTTGGGCAACCGTGGGGGGCGCAAGCGGCCGAGCGTCTCGATCGCGGGGTGGTGGCGTTGCGGACCGGTGAACGGGAAGTCTATGTGGGGTGGCGGCTGTTGGCGAGCGATCCACCCGCGGCGGGTTTCGATGTCTTCCGCGCGCGCGGCCCGAACGAGCGGGGCGAGAGGCTCAATGCCCAGCCGATCACGGCCTCGTGCGACTTTTCCGACGCGGACGCCGGTGCTGGGGAATGGCACTACCGGGTCGAACGTGTGGGAGGGGGGACGGGTGGCGAAGCGGTGGGGTGGGCCCAAGCGCCCGGGATTGTGCGCGGCTACCTTCCGCTCCGGCTCGAGGGCAACCACCGCGCCCAAAAGGTCGGTTGGGGCGACTTCGACGGCGACGGAGCGTTGGATTACTTGGTAAAGCAGCCCGACTTCAACACGGATCCCTACCAGCAGCCTGGGTACTGGAAGAAGAGCGAGGGCACCTATCGGTTGGAGGCGTACCGGCACGACGGCCGGTTCCTGTGGCGTTACGATATGGGTTGGGCCATCGAGCAAGGGATCTGGTACTCGCCGATCGTTGTCTACGATCTGGACGGCGACGGTTGCGCCGAGGTGTACACCAAGGCGGGGGAAGGCGATCCTCGCGAACCCACGGGCCACGTCCGCTCCGGGCCCGAATACCTGGTCAAGCTGGATGGGCGCACCGGCGAGGTGGTGGCCAAGTTGCCGTGGCCGAGCCGGGAGGGTTTTGACGATTATAACTATTACTGCCGCAATTTACTGGGCGTGGCGTACCTGGATGGGCAGCGGCCGCACCTAACGGTCGTGCGCGGCACGTACCGGATCATCAAGGTTCAGGCGTACGATCCGTCGCTAACGCTCCGGTGGGCCTGGGAGGCTGCAGGCGAGTACGCCAGCTACCGCGGCCAGGGGATGCACGGATTGCACGCCGCCGACGTGGACGGCGACGGCCGCGACGAAGTCATCCTGGGCTCGGCTGTGCTGGACGATGACGGGCGCGGTTTATGGACCACGGGGCTGGGGCACCCGGACATCTGTTATGTGGCCGACATCGATCCTGCGCGGCCCGGGCTCGAGATCTTCTACGGGATCGAGCCGGGGGGGCCACGTAACAAGGTCTGCCTGGTCGACGCCCGGACAGGCGCGATCCTGTGGGGCTACCAGGGCCAGACCAAGCACGTGCATGGACAGGGAATGGTGGGCGACATTGACCCCAGCCAACCGGGCCTCGAGTGTTACGCGGGCGAAAAGGACGGGTCCAACTACTGGCTTTACAGCGCCGCCGGCGGCCGGTTGTCGGATCAATCGCTGGGCGACCTCTCGCCCAAAGCGATCTACTGGACAGCAGGCCCATCCAAGGTGTACGTGACTGGCGGTAAGCTGTACGAGTACCCGCGGAAAGCTATCGGTACCATCGAGGGTCGGGTCGTGGCGATCGCCGATTGCCTCGGTGACTGGCGGGAGGAGGTGGTCACCAGCCTGGACGGTGAGTTGAGGATTTACAGCACGACGGTGCCCGCCAACACCCGCCGCGTCTGCCTGTTACAGGACCGGCTCTATCGTACGGATGTGGCGGTCCAAACCATGGGTTACTTCTATCCGCCGCAACTGGGTGGCACACCGCTCGCGCCGGTGGCGGCTGGGGTTGCGGCTCGCCCGTAAGGCCGAGGGCGGCGGACCGAAAGGGCGTGAGGGTTGCAGCGGGGTGGGGTTGGCCTTGATCGACGACCGTTGCGGGATCGAGGCCATGGCGGCCACCCGCCAGCGAGGTGGTTGTGCCGGGCTGCGGTTGGTGGCCCAGCGCGGCGGTCAGATCAGCTCGAGTTCGGTGGCGTCGATCTTGACGGCGGCGGCTTGACCGATGAAATCCAAGCGCAGCAGCACCTCGGCCATGCCCGAGCGACGCTCGACCCACGCCTCCATGCCTTGGAGGGGGCCGGACTTGATCTTCACGCGGCAGCCTTCGCCGATGGTCGGGGCCAAGCGAATCTCGAGTTCGGTGTCCAGCGCCGTGAGGATGTCCTCCAACTGTTCGGCGAACTCGGCCTGGTCCGGCACATCGAGCAGGTTCGCCACGTAATCGCTCTGGTAGACCTTCTGGCGGTGCGCCTGGAGGAGTTGCAGAAAGACGTAGCCGGGGAAGAGGGGTTTCAGGAAGACCAGTTTCTTGCCTCGGTATTTCTTGACGCTGCGGTAAAGCGGGAGTGTCGTCTGAAACCCTTCCCGCTCGCAGTACTGCACCAGTTTCTTCTCACACCGTGGCCGGGTATGGGCCACATGCCACAACAGATCGCTCATGGTTGGTCCCCGCCGATTTGCCCCCTGATCCTGCAGCAAACCGCGGCCGGCGACCATGCCGGGCGGACCAGACCAACGCAAGCCCGAACTCGATCGGCGCGAACTCGATCGGGTCCGGCTGACCTGTGCGGCAAACGAAAAACGGCGGGCGCGAAACGCCCGCCTGCGGGTTTCAACAAAGGAGTTAGGGTCTCCGTCTAGGAACGACGTCCACGGCTACCCCAGAACAGAGCCAAGCCGCCCAGGCCGAGTAGCGCCCAGGTCGAGGGCTCGGGCACCACCACCACCCCATACATGTTCCGGCCGGCGTTGTCGGCCTGGAACAAGCTGATCGAGCCGCCAGTAGCGTCCTTGTAATACACCGAGAAGTACTGGTTGATCGAGCCGTCGGCGCCTTCGTCGATGGGCACTTCGTCCGGTCGCGAGGTATCGGCCCATCGGTTCAGACCGTTGGCGGTCGGCAGCCAGCCGTCGTCCAAGATCCACTGCATGCTGGTGGGGCCAAAGGTTGGCGGGTTCAAAGCGTCAACGTCCGACAGGCGGTTGTCGATGAGCATCAGGACCCGGGCGGAGCCGCTGAGAGTCAGGTCCAACCGGTATCCGGCGTTGTCACGATTATCGTTGCCGGACATGATGTACTCGTGGCCCACGAGGTAGGCGGGAACCGCCAGAGCTGAGAACGTACCGGTGCCGGGGTCGTCCCAGTAGCGGTGGTTGCGATCCACGTAGGCCGGAGCGCCGCTGCCAAATACGCCGGCGGTGTACGGAGTGCCGATCGTGATGCCCGGGATCGGTTCATTGTTGACGGTAGCGTTCCACGTTTGGCCGCTCCACTTGGCCAAGATGGTGTCGGTCGGTTCATTGTCGCCTCCGGTTTCGACGACATTGAGTAGGACTTGAGCGGTGGCCACCTGAGCGGCCAGGGCGACCGAGAGCGACAGCGCGACCGTAATCGTTGAGCGCGAGGTGTTTGTTATGGGTTGTTTCATAAGCATCTGGTCACTGCGTCAGTGCGAACCGACTTCGTTCAAACTTACGTGTATATGTCCAACCGGCCAATTGCGGCTGAGCCTATTGCGGCCTGCGCCAGCTTGGCAAGCCCAATTTGAGCCGAATTTGGACCAAAACAGTGTTGAACAAGCCGCAGCCAAAAGGGGGGTGAAGGGGTGGCGAAGTGGCGGGTGACCGGCCCAAGACAGTTCGTGCTGAGCTTCCTGCTGGGCGCACCCAACCGTGTCAACTACTAAAACACTGTCGGAATGAACGTATCAGCGGGAGGACGCAAGAATCGATGGGGCGCGGGCCTAGGTCAGATGGCCTGGGGCCGGCTTCTTCTCGCTGCCGGCGGAACAAGTCTGTCAACTACTAAAACACTGTCGAAATGAAGAGATCACCATCGGGTCGGACGCGGTCGGGTTGGGCGCCGTCGGCGCGTTCAGACGTCGGCCTCGGTTAGGTCTGGGACACGACGTTGAGTGCGATCTGGGCTCGATCGCCGGCCTGGTTGACGATGCGGTCCTGGCCGCGGAGCCGGTTGCCGAAGATCAAGGCGGCGTCGATGTCTTTCTCGAGCAAGACCTGGGTTTTGTTGCGGGAGGCGAAGTCGCAAGCGGCGATGGTGACGCCGCCGCGCTGGGCGTGGATGCAGGGCGCTTGTGGGTCTTTCCGGGCCCACCCGACGAAATGGCACCCGTTGAACGTGGTGTGTCCAGTGCCCGCGAGCCGGGCGTGGAAATCGGTGGTGGGGATATTCCAGAAGCCGCAGGCGGTGAATTTGACGGGGCCGCGGTTGGTTTCCTGGATTTCGATGCCCGCCATGAACTGGCCGTTGACGAAGGAGACGCCCGCGTGATCCTGGACGCTTTCGATGCGGACGGCCGTGGGGCCGATGTCCGAGCCGCACTGGGTGAGCACGGCGTTTGGGGATCCGGCCTTGGTTTTGACGAACTGGAAGCCGACGTTAAAGCCGATGCAGAAGCAATTGAACAGGTATTCCCAGTCGGTGCGCCCCAGGATGAAAGCGATGCCTTGTTCGCGGGTGAACTGGCCGAGTGCACCCTCCCAACCGCCCCAGAAGGGCCACAGATGGACGTCCGAAACGCGCCCGACATCGAAGCATTGGTCGATGAAGATCCCGCGGTAGAGGGGTTGCGCGTAGAGGCCGCGGATGGCGTGGCGGCCGGCCGGGCGCGTTCCGAAGTCGACCGCCTGGTAGGGGTTGACTAGGAGCACATCCACCAGCGAGCAGTTGTCGCCGATGCCGCGAACGGTCCAGGGATAGGGCACGGGTGGGTTGGCTTGCTTTTGTTCCGGGTAGAAGACGGTGAGGCCGCAGAGGGTGGAATTCTGGTGGAGCGTGAGAAAGGGCGTGCCGTCGGCCTGGCCCGCCCCGGCGACTGCCAGAAGCGTGCTACCCCGATTCTGGGTGCGCGCGGTTGGAGCGCGGAACACCCCTTCGAGCACGACGTTTTCGGGGACGTCGAGCGTATCCGCGATGAGGTAATTGCCCGGCGGCAGGAACACGGCGTTGCCCCCTTGCGCGGCGGCCGCCTTGAGCGCCGCGCGAAAGGCGGCAGTATCGTCGGTCTTGGCGTCGCCGGCAGCGCCGAAATCGCGGACGTTCAGCCGGTCGGGTCGGTCGGGTCGGCGGGCGGGTTCATCGGCGGCGTGAGCTTGTGGGAGGGCGGAGAGCGCCCCGCCGCCGCCGAGCGCGCCGAGGGTGGTGGCGAGGGTGGCTTGGCGCAGGGCGCGCCGACGGGAGAGGGTTGGGAGGTTCATGGGGGGCAGAAAGATGGGGAGTGGGGAGGGGCGGAAAGATGGGGAGCGTTGACGCGAGGGTGGTTGGCGTTCATGGCGGCCGTCAACCGGTGGGGCGCGACTGCTGGGCGCGCCGGACGAGGCAGGTCAGTGGGTTCGAGCGGCTGGCGACGACGATGGCGATAGGGCATGGGGCATCATGGGTTTGCTCGAGTGAGAGGGAGCATCGAGTGGCAGGGGATGTCAAGCTTTGACAGGAAAGGGATTAGCTGGCATGGTCCAGGTCATGAGAAATCTTTGGGCCTGCATCGTAGTGGTGGGTGGCTTGGCGGTGGTCGGTTGGGGGCAACCGGTGCCGGACTTTGGCTTGGTGGACGTGAATCCGAACTCGGTGCGCAGTCAGGCGACGGTATCGCCGCGGGATTATCGGCTGCAGATTTCCGGGTACTACTTCGGAGCGGCGGGCTGAGGCTACTGTCGTACTCAGTTTGAGTACCTGGATCGGATTCAGGACGAGCTCCGCGCGGCTCGCCCCGGGTTTAACATCGAGCTGCTGGGTGTGAATCGGACCTCGGACAGTTCCTACAACGGTTTGGCGACCGAGGGGCGCGGGCTGCCGTGGCTGCAAGACAGCTTCACGCAGAACGTCTGGTCGCGGTGGGGTGTGGTGTATCGGGACGTGCGGATTCTGGACGGTCAAAACCGTGTGGTGGCCGTCTACAACTTGACCGAACACGACCTCAGCCAGGCGGCGAATCGGGAGGCGTTGAAGGCTTTGTTTTTGGCGGCGGCCAAGGTGGTGGACACGGACGGGGACGGTCTACCGGACGAGTGGGAGCAGGTGCACTTTGGCAGTCTGAGCCGGGGGTTTGCAGACGATGGGGACGGCGACGGTCGCGATGCGGCGGCTGAGTACGCGTTTGGGAGCGCGCCGCAGGAGGCGAATCTGAAGGGACCAATTCAGCTCGGCACGACGCGGTTGGCCGGCCAGGAGGCGGTGACCCTCACATTCCGGCGGCCGGCTGGGGAGCACCTGGAGTACCAGGTGGAGGTCTCCTCGGACTTGGTGCAGTGGGGATCGAGTCCGACTGCGGTTTTGGCGGCCCGATCGCTGCGGAATCTGTTCGATGGGACGGGCACGGCCGAGGCCAATTACACGTTTCTCGACTCGTGGAGCGCTCGCACCCATCGTTTTGTCCGGGTTCGGGCCGTGGTGCGGGCGCCCTAGGGGTGGCAGAGTTGGTGGTTGGGTGCGGGTTGGGTGGCGCGGGGGGAAAGAACCCTCGTGCCATCGCGGGCTTAAAGTTACCTTCTAGCTCCAATTAGTTCATGCGAAGATACAGCAGAACCGTTTGGCCCGCTGCGGGCTGGCGCGGCGCTCTGGCTATGCTTTGGCGCTGGGGCCGTTTTCGGGTGAGGGTGTTTCGCGTGCGCAGGCTAGCGGCCCGATGGGCGGCGGGCGGATTGGCGTTGGTGTGGTGGTTCGCGGGTGGGGGGACGGGTACGGCCAGGGCGGTCGATTTCGCCCGGGAGGTATTTCCGGTGTTGCAGGCGCGTTGTTTTGGGTGTCACGGCCCGGAGAGGCAGCGTGCTGGGCTACGGTTGGATGCGCGCGCCGGGGTGTTGCAGGGTGGCAAGTCCGGTCCGGCGATTCGTGCTGGGAGCGCGGAGGAGAGCCTGTTGTTTCGGCGGGTGGCGGGTTTGGGGGGTGAAGATCTGATGCCGCCTGAGGGCGACGGCTTGACGGAGGCGGAGTTGGGTCGGATGCGCGCTTGGCTCGAGCAGGGGGCTGTTTGGCCGGCGGGGGTGGGAATGGAGTTGGATCGCGTGATCAAGCATTGGGCGTATGAGCGGCCGGTGCGGCCGGCCTTGCCGGCGGTGAAGGACTCGGGTTGGCCGCGCAACGGGATTGACCATTTTATTTTGGCGCGGTTGGAGGCGGAGGGATTGCAGCCGTTGCCGGAGGCGGAACGGGCGACGTTGATTCGGCGGGTGAGCCTGGATCTGATTGGTTTGCCGCCATCGCCTCGGGATGTGCGGGCGTTTGTGCGGGACCGTGGGCCTGGGGCCTACGAACGGTTGGTCGAGCGGTTGCTGGATTCGCCTCACTATGGGGAGCGCTGGGCGGTGCCGTGGTTGGATTTGGCGCGGTACGCCGACACGAACGGCTACGAGAAGGACGAGCGTCGGTCGCATTGGCTGTATCGCGACTGGGTGATCGAGGCGCTGAATCGGGATATGGCCTTTGACGAGTTCACGGTGGCGCAACTGGCGGGGGATTTGTTGCCTGGGGCGACGCGGGAGCAGCGGATTGCGACGGGGTTCCACCGGAACACGATGGTGAACACGGAGGGGGGAACGGACGACGAGGAATTTCGGGTGGCTGCGGTGGTGGACCGGGTGAACACGACGTTCAGTGTTTGGCTCGGGACGACGCTAGGCTGCAGTCAGTGTCACGACCACAAGTACGATCCGTTCAGCCAGCAGGAGTACTACCAGGTCTTCGCCTATTTCAATCAGACCCGGGATGGCGGGCGGAGCAACGAGCCGGTCCTCGAGGTGCCCAGTCCCGAACAGGCGGCGCGGCGGGCGGAGGTGCGCGCTCAGATCGCGCCGTTGCAGCGGGTGCTCGAGACTCAGACCGCCGAGCTTGACCAGCGGCAAGAAGCGTGGGAGCGGCGGTTGGCGGCAGTGCGGGCTCGGCTAGCCGCGGGTTGGCGAGTGCTCGAGGCGGCCGCGTTCGAGGCGGGGGACGGGGTGACGTTCGAGCGGTTGGCGGATGGTTCGGTCCGCGCGGGCGGGTCGCTACCGGCCAAGAGCGTCTATGAAGTGCGCGCGGAGACGGAGCGGACCGTCCTGAGTGCGGTTCGGCTCGAGGTATTGGCGGACGATCGGATGCCGGCGGGAGGCTCGGGTCGGAGCGAGTTAGGCAATTTCGTTCTTTCGGAAGTCGAGGTGCGCGCGGACCCGATTCAAGCCGACGGGAGCGCAGCGACGGTCACGCCGGTCTTTGGGGTGTGGCACAGTGTGGGGCCGTTCCCGGCGGCTTCGCCTGGCGAAGCGTTCGACCGTGCCTTTGTGTCGGAGCCGGCGGTAGATTTGGGTCAGCGCTATGGGGAGGGGCAGTTGGGTTGGGTCGAACGGCCGGAGTGGAAGGATGGGGTGGCGCAGGCGTTGCCGGGCGAGGTGGTGGCGACCTATCTGTATCGGGTGATTGAGGTGGCGGTTTCCACAGCGATTTATGTCTCGCTGCGGGGCGACGACGGTCTACAGCTCTGGTTGAATGGGGAGAAGCTGTTGGCGCGAAACGCTGCGCGCGGGGTGGGGCCGGATCTAGAGCGGGTCCGGCTCGAGTTAGCGGCGGGCGAGAACCGGTTATTGCTCAAGGTGAGCGGTCGCGGTGGGGGTCATGGGTTCTATTTTGCGCTCAGCGCCGATCAGAGTGGCGCGCATGACGTGGTGTGGGAGCGGGCGTATGCGGATGTGTCACCGGAGGGGTACGAAGTGGGTGGGTTGTGGGATGGCAACCCGCGGACGGGCTGGGCGGTGGGGAGTTTGGAGGCGACGAATCGGGTCGATCGCTACGCGGTGTTGGTGCCGCGTCGGGCCTTTGCCCTCACCCCGCGCACGCGGTTGGTGGTCCGGCTAAAGCACCAGACTGAGGCGGGGCATTTGTTAGGGCGGTTTCGCGTGGCGGTTTCGACAGCGCCGCTCGAGGACCTCCGTGCGTGGGCGGAGGTTCCACTGGCGGTGCGGCGGGTGTTGGAGCGGGAGGTTGGGGAGCGTGTGGCCGAGGAGCGGGCGCGGTTGGCGGCGCACTATCGATCGATCGACCCGGCGCTGGATGAGGTGCGGTCGCAGATTGCCAGTCTGCGCAAGCAGGAGCCCAAGGACATTGCCAGCACGCTCGTTTTGGCGGCAGTCGATACGCCGCGCCGGACGCACGTGTTGGAGCGTGGCAGCTTCCGCGAACGGGGCGCGGAAGTGCAGCCTGGGGTGCCGGCAGTGTTGCATCCGCTGCCGGTGGATGCGGGCCCGGACCGGCTGGGTTTGGCGCGGTGGTTGGTGGATCCGGCGAATCCGCTGGTGGGACGAGTGACGATGAACCGGCTGTGGGAAGGGCATTTCGGACGCGGGTTGGTTGAGACGAGCGAGGATTTCGGCACGCAAGGCGAGCCGCCGACGCACCCCGAGCTGTTGGACTGGTTGGCGACGGAGTTTCTGCGTCGGGGCTGGAGCTTGAAGGCGATGCACCGGCTGATGGTGACCTCGGCGACTTACCGGCAACGGGCGCAAGTGGCGCCGGCGTTGGCGGAGCGGGACCCGGACAATCGGTTGCTGGCGCGCGGGGTGCGTCTGCGCCTGACGGCGGAGCTGGTGCGAGACTCCGCGTTGGCGGTGGGCGGGTTGCTCGACCCGAAGCTCGGGGGGCCGAGTGTTTTTCCTATGCAGCCGGAGGGGATCTGGAACAACCCGTACAGTTCGGACCGGTGGGTCACGAGCGCGGGAGGCGACCAGTATCGGCGAGGGGTCTACACATTTTGGCGGCGAACGGCGCCGTACGCGACCTTTGCCACGTTCGACGCGCCGAGTCGGGAGGTTTGCACGGTGCGGCGGCCGCGGACGAACACGCCGTTGCAGGCCTTAGCCACGCTCAACGATCCTGCCTTTACTGTGGCGAGCGCGGGCTTAGCGCGGCGTATCCTCCGGGAAGGCGGTCCGACCGTGCGGTCGCGGTTGGGTTACGGGTTCCGCTGCGCGTTGGCGCGGCGCCCCACGGCGGAGGAACGGGCGCATTTGGCAGAGCTCTATTGGGCAGCGCTGCGCCAGTTCCGGGCGGACCCGGCGGCGGCCGAGGCGGCGGCGGTGGCCGGGTTGGGGCCGCCTGATGGCGAGCACGGGTGGGCCGAGGCGGCGGCTTGGACGGTCGTTGCCAACGTGCTGTTGAACCTGGACGAGGCGCTCACACGCGGCTGAGGCAGGCCGTGGAAGGGTGAGGTGTGTGGAGCGACCCAGGCGCGATGACGAACAAGGCAAGCGATGAATGACCTGAGCGAGATTCGGCGCGAGTATTTGCGCGCGGTGACGCGCCGGCAATTCTTCCGGCGCTGCGGGACGGGTTTGGGCACGATGGCCCTGGGATCGCTTCTGAATCCGCGGCTATTCGAGGCCGGCGCGGTCGAGGCGGGGCCGGGGGATGGTCGCGGGGTGAAGCCGCCGCACTTTGCGCCCCGAGCCACGCGGGTGATTTATCTGCACATGGCGGGTGCCCCTTCGCAACTGGACTTGTTCGACTACAAGCCCAAGCTGGTCGAGTTGGACGGCCAAAGGGTGCCGAAATCGCTGATCGAGAACGAGCGGTTTGCGTTCATCAAGGGGGTACCGCGGCTTTTGGGGACGCCGCATCGGTTCGCGCCCTGCGGGCAGTCTGGGCAATCGCTTTCCGAGGTGCTCCCGCATTTGCGGGAGATTGCCGACGATCTCTGCATCGTTCGCTCGATGCGGACCGATGAGTTCAACCATGCGCCGGCGCAGTTGTTTGTGCATACGGGGTCGGCTCGGTTGGGTCGGCCGAGTCTGGGGGCTTGGGTTTCCTACGGGTTGGGCAGCGAGGCGAGCGATTTGCCGGCTTTTGTGGTGTTGGTTTCGGGCAAGAACGCGCCGGACGGCGGGGCGTCGCTGTGGGGGAGCGGGTTCCTGCCAACGGTTCATCAGGGGGTCCCTCTCCGGTCCCAGGGCGATCCGGTCTTGTTCTTGTCGAACCCGGCCGGTTGGGACGCCGGGCTGCGTCGGCGGACGCTGGACAAGCTGGGGGTGCTGAACCAAATCCAACTCGGGCGGTTAGGCGATCCGGAGATTGCCACGCGCATAGCGCAGTACGAGTTGGCTTATCGGATGCAGACCAGTGTGCCTGAGCTGATGGACCTCTCGAAGGAGCCGGCGGCGGTGCACGAGGCGTACGGCACGCAGCCGGGCCGGCCCGCGTTCAGCAACAACTGTCTGCTGGCCCGCCGGCTGATCGAGCGCGGGGTACGGTTCATTCAGCTCTATCACTGGGGCTGGGACAGTCATGGCGACATCAAGGAAAACGACATCCGCCACGGGATGGTGGACCGTTGCCGGGAGACAGATCGCGCCGCGGCGGCGTTGGTGAAGGACCTCAAAGAGCGCGGCTTGCTCGACCGCACGCTGGTGATTTGGGGGGGCGAATTTGGCCGCACGCCGATGAATGAGGCGCGCAACAAGGACGGCTGGCTGGGGCGCGACCATCACCCGCACGCCTTCACGATATGGATGGCGGGCGGCGGGGTTAAGGCCGGCCACAGTTTTGGCGCCACCGACGATCTGGGCTATCATGTGGTCGAGAATCCGGTCCATGTCCATGATCTGCAGGCGACGGTGCTCCATCTGCTGGGCTTGGATCATACGCGTTTGACGTACCGGTTTCAGGGCCGGGATTTCCGGCTCACGGATGTGCACGGCGACGTCGTGCGACCTTTATTGGGATGAACGACCTAGCTCGATTCGGGACCAGCGACGGCGCAGGCTCTGCGCCTCTACGATCGACGGCGGCCGGCGGTGGGGCGCAGGGCCGTCGGCCGGCGAACTGGTGGGGGCGCGTTGGGGCGGCGGTGGTGGGGTTGAGCGTGGGGGCGGGGTTAGCGGAGGTCAGGGTCGAGGCGGCCGTAGATTTCGCGCGGGACATTGCGCCGATCTTCGTCAAGCGCTGCACCGAATGCCACGGACCCGACACGCAACGGAGCGGGCTGCGCCTGGACCAGCGCGCGGGTGTCTTTCGGCCGGACCGGCCCGAGCAGACCATCCTTGTGCCGGGCGATGCCGCCGCCAGTGAGTTGTGGCGCCGCGTCACGACGCGTGACCCTGACGACGTCATGCCGCCCAAAGGCGAACGGTTGCGCCCTGAGCAGATCGAGGCCTTGCGCGCCTGGATCGATGCCGGTGCAGAATGGCCCGAGGACGACCCGAGTCGGCACTGGGCCTTTGTGCCGCCTACACGGCCGGCATTGCCGGCGGTCGAACAAGCGGCGTGGACCCGCAACCCGGTGGATCGTTTCATTCTCGTCCGGCTCGAGCAGGAGGGTTTGGCGCCCTCGCCGGAGGCGGATCGGGCGACGCTGATTCGGCGGCTGAGCTTGGACTTGACAGGGTTACCGCCGAGTTGGGCGGAGGTGGAGACGTTCTTGCGGGACAGCGGTCCGGGGGCGTATGAGCGGGTGGTGGACCGGCTCATGGCCTCGCCGCATTACGGGGAACACCTCGCGCGCTGGTGGTTGGACTTGGCGCGTTACGCGGATTCGAACGGGTATCAGGTCGATTTGGCGCGGTCGATTTGGCCGTACCGGGATTGGGTCATTCGCGCCTTCAACCGGAACCTGCCGTTTGACCGGTTCACGATCGAGCAGTTAGCGGGGGATTTACTTCCACGGGCGACGCTCGACCAGCGGATCGCCACTGGGTTCCACCGCAACTCGAAGATCAACGATGAAGGGGGCGGCGACGCGGAGGAGTACCGGACCAAGGCGGTCAAGGACCGGGTGGCGACCACGGCGACGGCGTGGTTGGGGATGACGATGATGTGTGCGGAATGTCACACCCACAAATACGATCCGATTTCGCACGAGGAGTATTACCGGTTCTATGCCTTCTTCAACAACACGGCCGACGGAGGCAATCACAGTGTCGAGCCGACGATACCCGTGCCGCCGCCGAACTGGACCGGGCAGCTCGAGTATTTGCGCTCGCAGCTCGACCGGGTGCAGCGTGAGTTGGCGGCGGCGGAAGGTTCGTGGGCGACCGGACAAGCGGCGTGGGAACAGCGCCTGAGGGAGGCCCCGGAAGTGTGGGCGCCGCTGGCGTTGACCGACGCGGTGTCAACGGGTGGTTCGAGTTACACGAATTTGGCTGACGGTTCGTTGCTGGCGACAGGCAGCAACCCGATCTACGACACGATTTTGGTCCAGGCCGAGACGTCACTGACCAACGTGATGGCCCTCCTGCTCGAGGTGTTGCCCGATCCGAGTTTGCCCAAGGGCGGGCCGGGGCGCTGGGGTCAAACCGGCAACTTCATCCTGGACGAATTGGCGGTGTGGGCTGTGCCGGTCGTGGGCGAGGCGGGCGGCTCGACGAACCTGGTTTTTGCGGGCGCCGAAGCCGATTGGGAGCAGACGTACTATCGGGCGGAGCACGCGATCGATGGCAACCCGAAGACCGGTTGGGCCATCGGCCCGCGGTTTGGCCAGCGGCACTTTTTGATCGCCCGGTTGCGGGAGCCGGTCGGCTACGCGGGCGGCACGCGGCTCGGGTTCCGCATGGATCATTACCACGGCAACAGCCACACGCTGGGCCGCTTCCGCCTCTCGGTGACGACCGTTGCGGATCCGGAAGCGCTCTGGCCTCTCGATCCGGACGTCCGCGCGGTGTTGACGGTGCCGGCCGCCGAACGCACCGCTGACCAGGGCCGCGCCCTGGCGGATCATTACCGGACCGTTTCGCCGGCCGTACGGCGGCTCGAGCGAGAGTTGTTCCGGCTCAACCAGCGCGAGTCGGAGTTGGCCACGACCAAGCACACGACCCTCGTGCTGCAGGAGTTGGCCAAGCCCCGCGAGACGTACGTCCACTTGCGCGGCAATTTCCTGAGCCCGGGGCCGACCGTTACGGCGGGGGTGCCGGCGGTGTTGCCTCGACTGCCGGCGGGGGAGCCGGCCAATCGTCTGAGTTTGGCGCGGTGGTTGATGGCGCCGGAGCACCCTCTGACGGCGCGCGTGACGGTGAATCGGCTTTGGGAGCGCTTTTTCGGGACGGGCCTCGTGGCCACGAGCGAGGATTTCGGCAAGCAAGGCGAGGCGCCTTCGCACCCGCGCTTGCTGGATTGGTTGGCGGTCCAGTTCCAACAAAGCGGCTGGGACCTGAAAGCGCTGCAGCGGCTGCTCGTCTCGTCGGCCGCCTACCGCCAGCAGTCGGTCAGCACGCCGCGGTTGCTCGAGGTGGACCCGTACAACCGGCTTTTGGCGCGCGGTCCGCGCTTCCGCTTGGACGCGGAGGCGATTCGGGACCAGGCCTTGGCGGTGAGTGGTCTGCTGAACCGTGACGTGGGCGGTCCCAGTGTCTTCCCGGTCCAGGTGGCCAACCTTTGGAAGGAGATTGGCTTTCTGCGTCCGGAGATTGGCATGGACGAATGGCCCACCAGTTACGGCCCCGATCTTTACCGGCGCGGTCTCTACACCTTTTGGCGGCGCGTTTGCACCTACCCTACCTTCGCCACGTTTGACGCTCCGAGCCGAGACGTCTGCGTCTCGAGACGACCGCGCACGAACACGCCGTTGCAGGCCTTGGCGGGTCTTAACGAGCCCACCTTGCTCGAGGCGGCGCGCGTCTTCGCCCAACGCATCTTGGAGGAGGGCGGGGCGGGACCGGGGGAGCGAGTCCAATTTGCGTTCCGCACTTGTTTGGGGCGCAGTCCGACGGCCGCGGAGCGCGAGCGGCTGCTGAGCTTTGTGCATCAACAACGGGAACACTTTAACCGCGAGCCGGACGAGGCAGCGCGTTTGGTACGTGTTGGGTCGGCGCCGTTGGCGCCCGGGCAGCCGGCGTCCGAGCTCGCGGCGTGGCTCCTGGTGGCCAACGTGCTGTTGAACTTGGATGAGACGCTGACGAAGGGGTAGGGCGGGGGGGATTAGGAGTGAGATCGGGATTAAGATTAAGATTAGGATGAAGATGAAGACGATTGGTAGCGGGAGTGGAATGACGGAGTCGAGACTGACGAGGGGCGGGGTGTGCCTCGAGACAAGAGTCTGCAACCGATGAAGCCCATGCCTACGCCCAAGCTAGCCCCACTGGAACTGGTGCGCGCCCAGACGCGCCGCCGCTTCCTCCAACACTGCATGACGGGGATGGGCGCCATGGCGTTGGCGCAGCTCCTGCAGGAGCGGGGTCTGGCGGCTGATCCGCCGCCGGGCGGGGTCATGTCCGGTGCGGCCGGTTTGGGTCCGCACTTTGCGCCCAAGGCCAAGAACTTGATCTATTTGTTCATGTCGGGGGGGCCGTCGCACCTGGACTTGTTCGACTTCAAGCCGGAGCTGCAGCGTCGGGATGGCCAGCAGGTGCCGGAGTCGTTGGTGAAGAACATCCGTTTGGCGCAGATTGGGAAGGAGGCGGCTTTGTTGGGGACGCGTTATGCGTTCCGGCAGTATGGCGGGGCGGGAGTGTGGTTGAGCGAATTGCTGCCGCATTTGCAGACGATCGTGGACGAAGTGTGTTTCGTGCAGGGGTTTTACTCGGAGGCGTTCAACCACGACCCGGCCACGATTTTCATGAACACCGGGGCGCAGTTGGCGGGTCGCCCGGCGATGGGCTCGTGGTTCAGTTACGGGTTGGGCAGCGAGAGTAAGGATCTGCCGGCGTTTGTGGTGTTAATGACGGGAGTGGGGCAACCGTTGACGCACAGCGCCTGGGGCAGCGGTTTCTTGCCTACGCTCCACCAGGGCGTCCAATTGCGGTCGGGCGGCGATCCGGTGCTCTTCGTCAACGACCCGCCGGGCTTGGGGCGTGAGCAGCGGCGGCAGTCGCTCGACGCGCTGGGCGACCTGAACCGGATGCGATACGATCTGCTGGGCGATCCGGAGATTCAGACGCGCATTGCGGCGTACGAGATGGCGTATCGCATGCAGACCAGTGTGCCGGAGGCGATGGATCTGAGCCGGGAACCGGCGGCGATGCACGCGCTCTACGGCACCACGCCGGGGCGATCGTCGTTCGCCAACAACTGTCTGTTGGCCCGGCGTTTGGTCGAGCGCGGCGTGCGGTTTGTGCAGCTGTACCATCGCGGTTGGGATCATCACGGCGGCCCGGACGGGAACCTGGTGTTCGACCTCAAGAAGCGTTGCCTCGAGACGGACCAGGCTTGCGTGGCGCTGGTGCAAGATCTGAAGCAGCGCGGCTTGTTGGACACCACCTTGGTGGTCTGGGGCGGCGAGTTTGGGCGGACGCCCATGATGCAGGGTGCGCTCAAGCCCAACGAGATCGGCCGCGACCATCATCCGCACGGTTACACCATCTGGCTGGCCGGGGGCGGTATTCGGCCTGGGACGGTCTATGGCGGCACCGACGAGTTCGGCTTCTATGCGGTCGACAAGAAGCTGCACGTTCACGACTTGCACGCCACGATCCTCCACCAGTTCGGGCTCGACCACACCCGCCTGACCTACCGGTTTCAGGGGCGCGACTTCCGCCTGACCGATGTCCATGGCGAGGTGGTGCGAGAGCTCTTGGCGTAGAGTCGCGAGCCGTGGGCGCGCCTGGTGCGGAGTTACGCAAAGCGCGTTGCTTACTGATGAGAGGTCGGGATAGACGACAGATTGCAGGTAGGGCGCGCTGTCCTCTGCGCGCCGTAAACCGCTGTGGACACAGGAAGCCCCGGCGCGCAGCGGACTGCGCGCCCTACCGCCGAGTTGTCGTCCAGCTCAGTGACTCATCAGTAAAGCGGGTTTGCCTTCGGCGGGCGCTTTCGCCACAGTCCGTCCGGTTTGACCATCAACACGAGTGATCCCATGCGAACCATCCTATTGCTGACGGCGTTGCTGACGGGTGTGCTGGCGAGCGGGCCGCTTCGGATCGAGGCCGAACCGGGTGCGGCCGTGGCGCTCTGGCCGAACGGCGCGCCCGGGGCCTTGGGCGCCGAAGCGAAGGACATACCGACCCTCACGCCCTACCTGCCGGCGCCAGGAACGGCGAGCGGGGCGGCGATGGTGATTTGTCCCGGGGGCGGCTATGGCGGGCTGGCGTCGCACGAGGGGCACGACTATGCGTTGTGGCTCAATCGGCATGGGCTGACCGCTTTTGTCCTGAAGTACCGGCTCGGCTCGCATGGCTATCGGCACCCGATCATGCTCGGCGACGCGGCCCGCGCGGTGCGGTTGGTGCGGGCGCGCGCTGCCGAATGGTCGGTGGACCCGCGTCGCGTGGGCATCATGGGCTCGTCCGCAGGCGGGCATCTGGCGTCGACGCTGCTGACCCACTTCGACCCGGGTCAAGCCGAGGCGGCGGACCCCGTTGACCTGCAGAGTTCGCGGCCGGACCTGGGGATTCTCTGTTACGCGGTCATCACGATGGGGACGCACACGCACCAAGGCTCGCGGCGTAACCTGCTTGGCCCGGAACCGCCCGAGGAGTTGGTCCGGCTCCTGTCGAACGAACTCCAGGTCACACCGCAAAGCCCGCCGTGTTTCGTCTGGCACACGTGGGAAGACACCGCTGTGCCGGTCGAGAACAGCCTCCAGTTCGCCGCGGCGTTGCAGAAGGCGCGGGTTCCGTTCGACTTGCACGTGTACCAGAGGGGCCGGCACGGGATCGGCTTGGCCGCGCCACCGCCCTTCGAGCACCCGCATCCGTGGGCCCAGGACTGCCTGTTCTGGCTGGCCGAACAAGGGTTCTTGAGCCGACGCTGAGCCGCTGAAATTCTAGGCGAACCTTGCGGACTGGCCGAGCTGCCGTATTATCTCGGGCAATTATGGCCATTTCAGGTTCTACAAGAGATACCAGTCGGGCCCTCGCGGATTTCCAGTCGCGGCGGCGTTTTCTTAAGTTATTTGCGGCGGGGACGGCCTGCGCCGGCGGGGCGTTTTCGGACGCGACCGTCCGGGTGGCTCAAGCCGCCGGGGCCGGGTCGACGGTCGGGGTGTTCCGGCTGCGGTTGGACGACTTCCCGGCGTTGAAGGCGGATTTCGGGTCGGTCTTATTGCGGGTGGGCGGGATGCCGACGTCGTTTCCGCAGATCATCGTCACGCGCTTGGCCAACAACGAGTTCGCGGCGGTGACGTCCGTCTGCACACACCAGGGTTGCACGGTGGGCACGTATAACAAATCGCTGAATCTGTTGGTATGTCTGTGTCATGGCTCGTGGTTCAAGGCCACCGGCGAGGTGAGGGCGGGGCCGGCGCTCAGCCCGCTGTCACGCTACACGGCAGAGTTTGACGGCGCCGGGGCGGTGAACATCCGCATCCCCGGGCTTGGCTTTTCGGTGAAGGTCGCGACGGTGCCGAACACGGACCGATTACGGCTGAGTTTCCCGACGGTGACGGGCGTCAGGTACGACGTGCGTTTTCGGGCGGCGCTAGGGGTAGGCGATTGGCAGGTTGTGCCTTTCGCGACGGCGGTGGACGGTGCCCTGACGCAGACGACGCTCAACGGCAACAACACCGAGGTGTCCGTTTACGTGGCGCGGACCGCGGCGACGGGCTTCTACAGCGTCACGCGTTCGTAGCGGGGACGGTCGCGCTCGGGCGGAAGGGCGCGGGTGCCGCGGCGGGGGGATCGCGGGTGCGGTATGCCGACCCTGCTCAGGAGTCAGCGAGATGGACTACAGGTCGGCGGTAGGGCGCGCAGTCCTCTGCGCGCCGCAAACCGTGGTGGGCACAGGAGGCCGCGGCGCGCAGAGGACTGCGCGCCCTACCGGCCGTCTGTAATCTACCCCTGGCTCTCATCCGTAAGTGGTTTGGGGCCTGGCTTGCGTTTGGGGTGTGCCGGCGCTAAGAGTGCACCGGTATGCCGGACGAGACGATGACGATGGTAGCTATCCGGGAGCTCTCGAAGGTCTATCGGCAGGGCGACCTGGAAGTCACGGCGTTGCGAGGCGTCTCGCTGGACATTGGCCGGGGAGAGTTCTTGGCGCTGATGGGGCCCTCGGGCTCCGGCAAATCCACCTTGCTGCATATCCTTGCCGGGGTGGATCGCCCGACCAGTGGAACTTGCCAAGTGCAGGGGATCGACCTGGCGCAATTGAGCGAGTCCGAACTGGCGGATTGGCGCAGCCTGAACGTGGGTTTCGTCTTCCAGACCTTCAACCTCATCCCGGTGTTGACCGCCTTCGAGAATGTCGAGCTGCCGCTTTTGCTCACCAGATTGAACGGACGCGAACGGCGCCGCCAGGCACAGACCGCCCTGGAATTAGTGGGGTTGGCGGATCGGCAGAAACACCTCCCGCGGCAGTTGTCGGGCGGGCAAGAACAACGCGTGGCCATTGCGCGCGCGCTGGTGACGGATCCGGCGCTCATTGTGGCGGACGAACCGACCGGTAATTTGGATGCGCGTTCCGCGCAGGAGGTGCTCTCCTTGCTCGAGGTGCTGCGGCGGACCGCGGGCAAGACCGTGATCTTGGTCACGCACGACCCCAAGGCCGCCGCCTATGGCTCGCGCACGTTGCTGCTCGAGAAAGGGGAGTTGGTGGGCGGGATTGGGGCGGGAGGACCCTGACGGTTTAGGTTGTTGGGAAGCTGTCGGGGTGAACTGGTCCTCGAGGGTGGGGCGCGGTGCGATAAGGGTTGCTGGGGTCGGCTATGGGCGGGTTGCCCTCGCCAACGGCGGCATAGACCGTGGGACGGTTGCGGCAGCGGCTCAGCCTACGGTGGGCGGACGAGTTCGGCGCCCGCCACGGGGATCCAACAGCGGCGGTTGTCCAGTAGCTCGATATGGTACCAGGTCCCGCGCTGCTCGACGAGATTGAACTCGGTGCCCGAGTGCAGCGGTTCACGAAAACTGGGCTCGTAGGTTTCACTGTCGCCCTTGCGCGCGACCACTTCGGCTTGGGTGATCACACCTGGGTGGGTGTGCCGCCGGTGGAGGTCGTCGGCGAGCAGGGACGCGAACATGGCCGCAGCCAGCAGGGCGCAACCGGCCAGGGTCCACTTCAGGAAAGTGCGCTTGCGGAACAAGAGGATGGCCGCACAAATCCAGAGGGCCACGAACGAGATCCCCAACAACCCGCGCCGTAGTTCCGACGAGAAATCGTAGTGCCAGAACAGCAGGGTGCGCCGCAGGCGGGCTTGGGGTGGGGTCTCGATCTTGTCCAGTCTGCGGGAGCGAGCGTACTCGAGGTTTTGGTGCAGATTGGGGTCGTTGGGCCGGTAGAGCTGGGCGCGGCGGTAATTGAGAATGGCGCGGCCGAGGTCGTTCATGCGGAAGTGGCAGTTCCCCACGTTGTAGTAGAGCTTGCCATTCTCGATCCCGCCTTCGCGCACCAAGCGCTCGAAGCGCAGCAACGCCTTTTGGTACAAGTCGAGCGCTTTCTGGCGGTCAGCAGCGGCTGCCTCGTTGGCTTGGCGAAAGAGTTGCTCGGCTTCGCGGTTGAGCTCGCGCAAGTCGTCGCCCGCCAAGGCCGCAGCGGCGGCTTGGGCACTGAGAGGGAACAGGACCACGCCGAGCGTGAGCGCGGCGGCGAGGCCGAGGGCCCACCGGGCCAGCGCCAAGCGGCACGCACGATTCACGGACCTGGCTGAACTCATCCCAGTTGTCGCTCCATCTGTTGGGCTATGTGCTGGCAGGTTTCGACCAAGGACGCGGTCTCGAGGGGCAGCGCACCGCCGGCGTAGCGGCCGGCCTCGCAGCTTTGGAAGGCTTGTTTGAGTTGCTCGAGCACTGCCGGGTCGAGACCGCGCGCCGCGAGCGGGCTCTGGACATCCTTGAAGGTCAACGCGCCTGGCGGTAGGCCGAGTTTATCGCCCAGGTAATGGCGCAGCGCTTCGAGCACTTGGTTCTGTGCGTCGGCAGAGGGAGCGGTCCGGGCGGTGTCCAGTCGCTTCGCCAGTTGCGCCTGGGCTTTGCGCGCGCGGTTGCGGGCGGGATCGGCGTTGCGCCGGCGGGTGTAGAGGACGGCGCCGAGCAAAGCGAAGTAGCCCAAGGGCGGCGCGATCAGCAGGGCCAGCCACGACGGCGTAGCCATTCCGAACATCAAACCGTAGGTCTGAGGCTCGAGCACGGACTCGCCTTCGTAGTTGTGCGCGATGCCTTGGGCCCAGGCCTCGAGCCGCACGGCGGCTGAGCCCGGGGAGGCCAGCCCTTCCGCATCCTTTGCGGTGACCACTTTGGCGGCGCGGACGGTCAGCGGGATGGGCGCGGAACGGGCCACGCGATACTGGCCGCTGGGCGTGTCGAAATAGGGTAGTTCGATGGGCGGGATGGCGGCCACCTGTGGGTGCAAGGCGCGGAGGGTTTGGGTGAAGGTCTTCTGTCGTCCGTCGGAAACGCCCTGGGCCATTTCGGTGGGGATCTTGAAATCGCGATTCAAAGCGGGTTGGCGACTCAGGTCGGGCGGACCGATATGCTCGACAAATTCCGGACCGCTCAGCGTCATGGTGAGCGTGATCGGATCGCCGACGCTCACCTCCGTCGGGCTCGCGGCGGCGGTCAGTTCGTACTTGCCCACGTGGCCGGCGAAGTTGTCCGGTCGACCCGCGCTGGGGAGGGGGCGGACTTCGAGGGCGAGGGCATTGGACGGCACCACCACCTTCCGGAACACGCCGCGGCGCCGGCCGAAGAAGTCATCGCGGAAGAAATCGTTGAAGAAATCGTCGTTGAAGAACGAATCCAAGGGCGAGCGCGAGTTGCGGTAGCCCATGAGGGCTTCGCACGCCACCAGGGCCGGCTCGAGGTTGAATGTGCCCGCTTCCTGTGGGATCAACACTTTGCTGAACTCGATGGTGGCGTAGTCCAGGCCGTCCAGGCGAGCTTGACTCTTGCGGCCGATGGCCTCGCCCCGGTTCAGCGGGATGCGGTAGTAAGGGCCGCCGGTGCTGGTGTCCACTTTGCGATCGGCCAGGGCGAAGGCCTTAAGCTCGAGGGCCGGCACCGAGAAGTTGAAGCCGTTGACGTTCTGGCGCAGGTACCAGCGCAGGGTGAGCCTGATAGGTTCACCGACGTAGCCTTGCGCCTTCGACAGTTCCATGCGGAGCTTGAAGTCCTGCGTTTCAGCCGGTTGCCGCACCTGAATAGGCACCGGTTGGGTGCGGGTCACTTGGCCCTCGGCGCGGACGGCGACGGCGGGGATGACCCAGGAGCCGGCGCGTTTGGGGGTGAGTTGGTAGCTGAACACGTAACCGAGGTTGACGACGCGGTTGACGCGGCCATTGATGATGGTGACCGATTGGCTGCTGTTCTGTTGTCCGCCCAACTTCTGTACGTCGAACTCGGCGACCGCCGAGAGGTCGGGTTCTTCCGGTTGCTCGCTCCCGGAGACTTGGACCTGATACGTAAAAGGCTCGCCCACGAACACCTCTTGCTGGCTGACGGCCCCCCGGGCCGAGAGCGTGGCTGCAGCCGCCGGGGTGGTTGCCCCCAGGACGCCTGCCACGACGAGAGCTAGCATGGATTTTCGGAACGGCCTCATCGCAGCTCACCAATCTTTGTCCACCGGCCTGAAGCCGCCGGCTTGAACGCGCTGGCGCTCTTTTTGGTGTTGCTCTTCTTCCTTTAGGATGTCCTGGGCGCGTTCGTCCAACCGCTGGGTTGGCTGGGTCTGCGCGGTCTGGTCTTGAGCCTGGGAGGCTGCGTCCTCCGGTTTCTGTTGCTGGGGTTTCTGGTCGGGCGAGTCCTGGGGTTGGGGTTGCGGTTGCCCCGGTTGGGGCTGCTGTTGCTGATTTTGGTCGCCGGTTTGCGGTTGGCCCTGAGCATTCAACGCGGCCAAGGCCTTCTGCAACGACTCCAAGGCGTCTTGTTGGTCGGCCTGTGCAGTGTCGGGTTTGTGCTGGTCGAGTTGGTCCACGGCTTTGCCCTGGCTGAGCGTGGCGGCCTCGACGTGGGTGCGGGCGGCCTCGACGGGGTTGGGTTGGGGCGAAGGGGCCTGGGTGGGGGCGTTGGTGAGGGTCAGGCTAAACGCGCTCGTGTCGGCGAGGAGATTGTTTTGGTCATCGCGCAGACTGTCCACTTGCTTTGCCCAGTCCGGCTGCTGCCGGGCCTGGTCGGGTTGGCTGGCCAGGGCCTGGCCCTGATCGAGGGCAGCCTGCTGGCGTGCGATCAATTCGCGGAGTCGATCTTGGGCGGCCTGCTGTTGCTGTTGCTGCTGCTTTTGGGCTTCCTCCTGCTGGTGGATCTCGTCGAGGATCGCCTTCATGGTCAGGCGCACCACTTCGAGGTTCTCCGCCGCCACCTTCGACTTCGGGTTCAGTTCGAGCGCCTTTTGGTAATGGCGCACGCTTTCCTGGCAAGCAGCCAAGGCCTTTTGCAGATCGCTGTCCCGCTGCCGTTCGGCTTCGCGAAAGGCGACGTTGCCCAGATTGAACCGGCAACGGGCGTCCAGGGCCAGGTCCTGGGTGTTGACTGCGGCCTCGGCAAAGGATTCTTTGGCCTTGGCAAAATCGCCCAGATGGTAATAGGCGGTGCCTTTGTTGAACGCAAGCTGCGGCGACGCCGGCGCCTCGACCGACGCTTCGTCGTAGCGCTTCAGGGCCTCGTCGTATTGGCCTCGGGCCAACGCCGCATTGCCCCGCGCGACCAAACGCGCCGCCGATTCCGCCCGGACGACCGGTGCCGCGAGGATCAGCAGGCCGGCCAGCAGCACGAGCGGTTGGCGAGACCCAGCGGTGGGGCTGGGGCGCGCCGCTGGTTTGGGGCGAGGGCGGCGAGAGCCGGCTGGCGGCGTGCCCGACTCTTTCGGGCCGGTGGGCTCGCTGCTGGGGTGGACAGGCCGCCCCGTGGTGGTGCGCTCTGCGTTCATGATGGGTCTGCCGCGAATCGACTTGCGCTCGGCCACCATCATCTCCACGGCAAGCAGGGCAAAGGCAAGTCCGAGGAAGATTTGGAATTTGTCTTCGTACTGCTTGATGGTTTGAGATTCGAGGGCCTTCTTCTCGGCGCTGGCTACGAGGTCCAGGTAGACTCGGCCCAGATCGAACGTGCCCGTCGCCACGTTCAAATAGCGGCCGCCGGGGGTGGCATTGACCATTTTGCGCAAGGTATCGGCATCGAGGCGCGACCAGACCTCTTGGCCTTGGTATTTGAGGTAGGTCGACTGGCCCTGGGCGTCGGTGATGGGGATGCGCTTGCCTTCGTTTTCGTCGCCCAAGCCGATGGCGATGAGGCGGACGCCGCGTTGGCCGACTTCCTTGGCGGCTTCGACCGGGAAACTGTCGTGATCTTCGCCGTCGGTGATGAGGATGATGTCTTTGTATTGTTTGTCTTGATTGTCGAAGACCTCGTCCAACGTGCGGCGCAGGGCGTCGCCAATCAGCGTGCCCCCGCGCGCGATGGTATCCGTGGACAGGCCGTTGAGCATCATGCGGAAGAACCCGTAATCCAACGTCAGCGGGCACTTGACCGCGGCGGAGCCGGCAAAGGCGACCAGGGCGACCCGGTCGCCTTGCAGCGTTTCGAGGCAATCCAAGATGGCCAGCTTGGCGCGTTCGAGTCGGCTGGGTTTGAGGTCCTCGGCGAGCATGCTGCGGGACACGTCCATGACAAACACCACGTCGCGGCCCTGACGTTCTACCCGTTTCGGCTTGGGATTCCAGCCGGGCCGACTCAGGCCAACGACGAGGAACGCGGCGGCCAGCAGGAGCAGGGCGGCTTTCCAGCGCCGGCGCGCTGGGCTGACGGTGATGGCGATGCGGTGCAACAGTCCGGCCTCGACAAACGCGGTGAGGGTCTTCCGCCGGCGCTCACTCACATAGAGGAAGAAGCCCACCAGCGCTGGAAGCAGCCAGAGGAGGTGCAGCAGTTCGAGGTTGTGAATCCGGATCTCGCTCATGGAATCTTGCGGAAGACGGTCCCGGCTGCGACCACTTCGCCCAACAGACAGAGCAGGCCGAAGAGGGCGAAACCGACGAACCGCTCCCGGTAATCCAGATACCGCACGGCCTCGATTTCACTCCGCTCGAGCTGGTCGATCTCCTCGTAAACGGACTTGAGCGCCTGCGCGCTATCGGCGCGCCGATAGATGCCCCCGGTCGCCTCGGCGATCGCTGCCAGGCCGCGCTCGTCCACGCCCGGCCCCAGGGGGACCTTGTACGGGCCGAAGAGCGTTTGCACGGTGGTGACGGCTTCGCCGCCGCCGACGCCGATGGTGTAGATCTTGATGCCCCATTCTTTGGCGAGTTGGGCCGCCTGCAACGGCTCGCGCTGGCCGGCGTTGTTCTGGCCATCGGTCAGCAGGATGACGATCTTGCTCTTGAGCTCGTAGCGGTCGGCTTGGTCGGGGAGTTGTTGGGCCAGGGTTGCCTCCGCGGTGTGCAACCGCGCCGCCGCCAAGGCCAACGCATCGCCGATGGCCGTGCCGTCTTCCTCGCGCCGCTGGACCAGTTTGACCGTGTCCAGGAACCGCGGCAGGGCGCCGTGGGCCAGGCTCAAGGGCGCCACGGTGTCCGCGTAGCGCGCGAAGGCGATCATGCCGATCAGGTCGTTGGGTCGGCCGGCTAATCCTTTGCGGTCCCCCAACACGAAATCGTGGAACAACTCCTTGACCACCTCGAGGCGGTTGCGGTTGCGGCCGCCGTATTCCATCTCTGCGCTCATGCTGCTGGAGCGGTCAACGACCATCTGGATGGCGATGCCTTGGCTGATGTCGCGGGTGCCCTCGAGGCCTTCTTGGGGCCGAGCCAGCGCAACGACCAGCGCCACCAACGCCAGCACGCGCAGCAGTTGCGGCAGCCAGTGCAGACGCTGTCGCAGCGACCGCCCGGCGCGCGCCGCGTGCGCGGTGCTCGAGAAGCGAATCGCGCCGGTGCGTTTCCCGCGCCGCTGTTGCCCGAGCAGGAACGGGATGACGGCCAGCAACGCCAGAGCCCAGGGAGACTCGAAGTGCATACTCAGGAGTTACTGGGATGGACTACAAGTCGGCGGTAGGGCGCGCAGTCCTCTGCGCGCCGTGGCCTCGTGTGTCCATGGCGGTTTGCGGCGCGCAGAGGACTGCGCGCCCTACCGGCAAATAGTCGTCTATCCCAAGCTCTCATCAGTAGGCCGGTCAAGACTCGCTCATGCCCGCCGGCGCGAGCGCGGGCGGGGGCGGGGGCGAAACGGCCGCGGCCGGTGCGGCCGCCTCGGTTCCGCTGGGTTCGGTTTCCATGATAAACCGTTTGCAGGCGTCGAACGCGTTCTGCACATCCGACGTTTCGGGTTGATGTTCGGCAAATTTGACCAGGTCGCAGTACTTCAGGAAGTCCTGCAGCAACGTCTTGTGGTCGGCGGCCAACCGGTCGTTGCGGCTCAGGAGCGACAGGAACTCCTCGGTCGTCCATTCCGGCGCGCGCAACCCGAACCGGTTCTCGATGTAATGGCGCAGGATGCTCGAGACGCGCTGGAAGAAGGGCTTGAAGTGGCCTTGCTGCGCCAGGCCTTCGGCGATGAGCTCCTCCAACTGGCGATAGGCGAGTTCGTGCGCGGGCAGGGTGGGCTCGCGCTCGGACGGGCTCGCGTGCCGGCGGCGTAGCCACCAACCCAGCGCCACGCCCGCCGTCCCCAGGCCCAGCGTGGTGAGCGCGATGAGCCACCCAGCCTGGGAGCGGGGCAACTCGACCGGCGGCCCGATTTCGTGGAGCTTCAGCTCGCGCAGGTCTTCCGGCAAGAGGGACGTCACCCGCACTTCCAGCGGTTCGGTTTCCAGCTCGTGTTTCTGGTCGGGCTCAGTCTTCGTCCAGAACTGGACTTTGAAGGGCGGGATGGCGTAGTCGCCGGACAGGAAGGGCTCCAGGACGTAGGTCCGGCTTTGGCGGACCTGGTTGCTGGCGACCAGCGCCGGGGCCGCGGTGCGATGGTCCACAATGCCGAATTGTTCGAGGCTGTCGCCGAATCGGGGCAGCTCGGCTTGGTAGTCTTCTTGGGCAGTGATCTGGATCGTGAACTGGAGCCGCTCAGCGATCGTCAGCTCCTTACGGTCCACGGCGAGGTCCACGCGGACCGGTCCGCGCTCGAAGGTCTTCCGTAGGCCGGTCTCCTCGGGTTCGTTACCCGTGTCCCCCGCGCGATCGCGATGGCCGCACGACACCCCGAGGCAGACAGCCAAGAGGACCAGGCCCAGCGCGCCGCGGACCGCCAGGCGGCGGGCCTGAGCCGCCCGCGCCGGCCGTGGCCGGAGTCCAATCGGTACCTGCCTTTGCGCCATCCTCACGGCTGGGTTGCGGGCGTTTGCGGCTCGAGTTGGCCGCCGAAGGCGGAGCGGTGGATGACGACGTCGTAGCGTTCCTTGAGGCGGGTGAGCAGCTTCTCCTGCACTTCGCGCTCCTTGCGCATCCGCAGGTCGCGAAAGACCTGGTTGCGCACCTCGTCAAAGGACCGCTGCCGCTCCGGCTCGCGCTCGCGGACCTTAATCAGATGGAAGCCGTGCGCGGACTTCACATAGGCCTTGGCCACCTCTCCGGGCTTGGTTTGGAAGATCAACTCCTGCGCCTCCGGTAGGGTGCCGAGGTGCGGGATGACGCCGTCCGTTTCGATCCACCCGTCCAGGGCTCCGCCTTGGTCACGGGTTTCCTGGTGCGTCGAGAGGACCTTGGCCAGGGCCTCGAAGTCCCCGTTCTCGCCAAGTCCGTTCAACGCAGCTTGTGCCTGGTCTTCCTTGGCGACTTGGATGTGACCGATCTTGGCCCGGGGCGGCGCCAGGTAGTCCTTCAGGTGCGCCTGGTAATAGGTTTGCAGGTCGCCGGTCGTGATCTTGATCTGGTCGGCCATCTCTTTCTCCATCATGCGCTGGGCCAGCAGGGTGCGTTGCAGGTCCAGCAACAACGCGCGAGTGGCGGGGTCCTCGGCCAGCTTTTCCTCGCGCGCCTGGCGATACAGAATCGATTCCACCACCAGTTGCTGCAGGAACTGCAGGCGTTGCTCCGCGGAAGCCAACTGCTTGAACAAGGCTTCCTTCTGGCGCTTGCGTTCTTCCTCGGGCAACGCCATGGCGTACTGCGCGAGTTGCTGTTCGATCTTTTGCTCGATGGCCCGGTCCAGTTCGGCTTGCGTGATCTTCTGCGGCCCGATCTCCGCCACCACTTCGTCCCCGGCGGTCTTGGCGGCTGGATTCAGGCCTACGCGCTCCGCCAGTTCGTAACGCAGGGCGGCGAACTGGCCCATCGCCTCGAGACATTCCTGCGCACGACGGCCCAGGTCGTCGGCCAGCTCGGGTAACCGCTCCAGGCTTTCCGAGCGGTAAAAGGCCGCGACCGCGGCTTCGTACTGCTTCTCCTCTTGGTGCAGTTTGCCGAGGCGGTACCAGATGCGCGACGCGGCGTCGTTCGAAAGGTCGCCGGCGTGTAGATACTCCTGCCAAGCCTGCACGGCGGCTTGGGTGAGCCCCTGTTTTTCTAGCTTCATCGCCAGTTGCTTGGCTGGCTCGGGGGGCAGGGCGCCTCCGGCGGGCGCGTGGCGGGTAGGGGTGTCAACGCGCCACCAGGTCACGACGAGGTTCGCCAGCACGCCCAGCAGGATCGAGCCCAGCAGCCAGGTCGTCGCCTGGCGAGGCGCGGGCTTGCGGGGGTCGCGCCGGGGCAAGGTCAGATTCAATTCTTCAGGCATAACAGTCAGGTTCGCTGGTGGGTTGCCGGTCCAGGGCCACGCGGGGTGTCGGGTCAGGTGGCCAAGCGCCGCTCGCGGCTTCGGAAAAAGCGCACCAGATCCCGCACATAGTCGCGGCCGGTTTGGATTTCCACCTGATCGACGTCCAAGGACCGGAACAGGTCCTGCAGCCGGCCGCGGCGTCCGGCGCCCAACCGCTCGTACTCCGTGCGCACCGCGGCGCTGCTCGTATCGACCACTACGATCTCGCCCGTCTCGGCGTCTTCCAGCTCGACGAGGCCAGCCTGGGGCAAACGGAGCTCGCGCGGATCGGTGATGGAAACGGCGATGACATCGTGCCGTTTGCTCATGATGCGCAAGGGCCGTTCGAAATCCGCGCTGAGGAAGTCCGAGATGAGAAAGGTGACGCAGCGCTTGGTCGTCACGCGGCCCAGGTAATCCATGGCCTCGGCGATGTTGGTGTGGGCTTGGCGCGGTTTGAATTGGAGGAGTTCTTCGATGAGTCGGAGCACGTGGGTGCTGCCCTTGGCCGCGGGCACGAACAGCTCGATGGCGTCGGTGAACACGATCAGGCCCACCTTGTCGTTGTTCTTGATCGCAGAAAAGGCGAGCAACGCACAGAGCTCGGCGGCCACCTCGTTCTTGAGCTGCTGTGTGCTGCCGAATAGGCCGGAGGCGGAAAGGTCCACCAGGAACATCACCGTGAGCTCGCGTTCCTCGACGAACCGCTTGACGTACGGATGGCCCATGCGGGCCGTGACGTTCCAGTCGATCGATCGGATTTCGTCGCCGGGTTGGTACTCCCGGACTTCCTGGAACTCCATCCCTTGGCCTTTGAAGACACTCTGGTATTCCCCGGCCAAAGCGTCGTTGACCGCCTTGCTGGTGTAGATCTCGAGGTAACGGATTTTCTTGGCCAGCTCGCGGGAGATCATGGCACTTCCACCGTCTGCAAAATCTGGGCGAGCAGGTCCTCCGCCGTCTTCTCCTCCGCCTCGGCCTCATAGGTGAGGATCACGCGATGCCGGAGGACGTCCAGCGCGATGGTCTTGACGTCCTGGGGCGTGACATACCCGCGCCCCTCGAGGAGAGCATTGGCTTTGCTGGCCAGCGCCAAGTAAATGGTGGCGCGCGGCGACGCGCCGTAGCGAATCAGGGGCCCAAGGTCCAACTGGTACTCCGCCGGCCGTCGCGTTGCCTCCACCAGGTTGACAATGTACTCCTCGATCTTTTCGTCCATGAAGATCTCATCCGCCAACTCGCGCAGCCGCAGCACATCCGCCGGTGTCAGGAGCGGCTCCACCTCGAGCGCCGGGTTCGACCGGGCCATGCGCTTGAGGATCTGGTGCTCGTCCTTCTTAGCGGGGTAGGTGATCTTGAGCTTGAACATGAAGCGGTCCACCTGCGCCTCGGGGAGCGGGTAGGTGCCTTCTTGCTCGATGGGGTTTTGGGTGGCGAGCACCATGAATGGCCGTTCCAGCGGGAAGGTCTCGTCGCCAATGGTCACCTGCCGTTCCTGCATGGCCTCGAGCAAGGCGCTCTGCACCTTGGCCGGCGCGCGGTTGATTTCGTCAGCCAAAATCAAATGGGCGAAGATCGGCCCTCGCCGCACCGAGAACTCGCCTGTGCGCGGATTATAGATCTGCGTCCCGATGACGTCTGCGGGCAGCAGGTCGGGCGTGAACTGAATCCGGTGGAAGCTGGCCTGGATCATGCGGGCCAGACAGGTCACGGTCAGCGTCTTGGCCAGGCCGGGCACACCCTCGAGCAGGACGTGCTGATTGCACAGCAAGGCGGTCAGGAGCCGGTCGATCAGCGTTTCCTGACCCACAATCACCTTGTGCACTTCCGTCCGCAGCCGATTCACTAACGCGCTTTCCTGTTCGACGCGTTTGCCGATTTGCTTAACATCTACAGCCATTAATCGTCTCCATTTCCAGTTGCTGGTCGCCGTGGCCCCAGCCGGGTCGAATCCCGATTCTTCGATTGCGAGCCGCGCATTTTGTTCAACCAAGCGTTGCCGAGCCAGGCGACGGGAGAGTGTACGTTTCGGGCGTCTGGCCGGAAGGCTAAACTGAACCGCCGGGGACAGCAGTGAGTGTCCCCGGCGGCGAGAACCCCAAGGAGGGCGGTGGGGTCCTACTCCTGATGATCCTCGGTCACCAGGAAAAACGCGTGGTCGGCGGTCATGGGGACGGTGGCGCTCGACCAGCCATCGGCCTCGGCCGTGATGCGACCGATGGGGGTGTAGGTCCCAACGAGGTCTGCACTGGCCAGGATCTGGTAGGTCCGGCCGCGCACCGCCGGCCAGGTCAGCAGCAGTTGGCGGTCTTCCAGGGAGGTGGCGCTGACCCGAAAGCTGGGCGCGGGTAGCGCTGCGGCGGACTCGGCTGGGGTTTGGAGAGTCTGGCGGGTCGCATGGGACCGGTTGGCGGCTGAGTTGGCGCCGGTGCCCGCACCGCCTTGGTTGCGGACCAAATCCCAGTAGGCGCTGAGGTCTGTCCCCGTTCGGCTCGGCCCCGCGAATTCGGTGTACGTCCAGGCAATCCGGCCGTAGCTCAGGTCGACGCTCTCGACCGGCCGGCTTGCCGCTTCGGCTGCGGCGGCCGCCATTTCGAGTCGGACGACGCGGACTTCGGTCAGCTCGATTCGGTAGAAGCGCAGGCGATCGGTGGTGGGGCGAACGCACTCGATGACCGCGGACTTGAGGGTCTGCCCCTGAGCGCAGGCGGCCCACAGCCGCGGTGAGGCAGGGTCCAGCAGCTTGATGACGCGCAGGGGACCGAAGGTGGCCCGGGCAGCGGCGCCCCGGGCGCCCAACTCGTGAGCCGGCGCGCTGCTGACGCTGGCGCTGAACGCCTGCACGACGATCTGTCCCCGATGGGCCGCGTCCGTGGCATCGCCCGGGATGCCGTCGATTTGGAGAAAGGCGTCAAAGGCGGCCCACGCGGTCCCGAGGGTGCCCAGCAGAGCTATGGCGGCCACGAGGCCGGTGCGGTGCGCCCAACCGGCAGTGGGGTTGAAGCGGGTTTTCATGAGGGGAGAGGGATGAGGGTGGAGGGGCGATCCTGCGCCCGCGTCCGTCGCCGCGCGCGGACGGCACAGACGCGGCTATTGGGCTTTGTTGGCCGTCAGGTCCCAGGCGGCGGTGATCTCCGGTTGCGCCTTGCCGGTGTCGCTGGCGGGCCGATAGGTCCAGGCGATCGCGGCGAAGCCGAGGGTGAGCGTCTCGCGCGCCTGGCTGGCCGTGTCGCCGGCCGTTTCGACGCCGGTTACCGCGACCTCCTTGAGCGTGACGCGGTAGAACTCCTCGCGGGTGCGGTCGGCGCGGCAGACGCTCAGTGCTGCGCTCTTCAGCCGTTCCCCGCGCGCGCACGCTTGGAGGAGTCGGACCGAGGCCTTGTCGATCGACTTGGTGACGGTGAGATCGGTGAATGTGGCGCGGCCAGTGCTGCGCGCCCCGGTTTGGGTCGTGGCGGGTTGAGTCACGGCGTGGTGGAAGCTAGCGACCTGGATCCAGCCTTTGTGCTTGGCCTCGGTCGCTTCGCCTTCGATCCCGTCGACTCGCAGGTAGATGTCCATCGCCGCCCAGGCGGCCGGCCCGCACCAGAGGGGCAGCAGGACGATACAGAAACGGAGTGTTTTCTTCATACGACGCTCTGCTTGGTTGAGGTTCATGGTATTCTGCGTTCTGCGACTTCGCTTCACGGGCTGGTCAGAATCCCTAATCGCCTTTCCTGACTCCGCAAAGGATCTTGGAGCATCAACCTTGCCGTTTGCAGAAGTGGGAAGGATGGGTTGGGACGAACCGAGCGGCCGCGCTCACGCGCTCTACGGGCGGGTCCACCGCTCCGAGATACCGGCAAACCAGAACTTCAGCGGCGTGGGGGCGAGGTTACTGATGAGAGCTTGGGATAGAGGACAATTTGCCGGTAGGGCGCGCAGTCCTCTGCGCGCCGCAAACCGCCATGGACGCACGAGGCCACGGCGCGCAGAGGACTGCGCGCCCTACCGCCGACTTGTAGTCCATCCCAGTAACTCCTGAGCAAGCCAGCGTGCGCCCAGAAAGCCCCCGCTCACTTCACGCCAGACCGTAATCGGCGGCGTTGAACTTGGCGGTGTCCACCCGACCCATCATCTCCGCGATGAACTCCTCTTCCGTGTCCGGCATGGTCTCGAGCGTCTGTTGCATCCGGTCGAGCCAGGGCAGTTCGCGCGGCTGAATTTTGAGCGCGCCATCCTGGTGCGCCGCGCGGATGAGGCGCAGCGCAGTGAGTCCAGCGGCTTGGCCGGCCGCGTAAGGATGTGGCGCGCGAACGATCGCTTGGGCGATGGCGATCGCGCTGTCCGGGCTCAACACGTAAGCCTGGGGATCGCGACCGGCGTCGGAGTGGACCAACCACCGTACATATTGGCGGGCGGCGTCGGGGCCGTCGGCCAAGGCGGCGTTGAGGAGCCGGCAATCGTAGATGAGCTGCTCGACGTAGCAGGTCGGCGCCATGCCGCCCAGCAACTTGACGTTCTGGACCGATTCGTTGCTCCAGGTGTCGCAGGTTGCGGCGGCGATGTTCCCCAGCGGGCTCAGATGCGCGCATGCGGCGGTTTTGCCTTCCATGGCCATGGGGTAGCCGGTGATGGCTTTGAGAATCGGGTTCTCGTAGCCGCAGTCTTTGCCCGGACCGACCGCGCCGCACTCGTAGGCGACGAGCGTGCGCACGGCGGAGATCGCCCGCACCACCGCCGCGAACACGCGCGGGATCATCTTCTGTTCTGCCAGGACCATCGCGGTGTTGCCGAAACCGCAGGCGGTATCGCCGGCACAGACCACCCCGTGTTTGCGCGCGATGCGGTCCAGCTCGGTCCAGAGAAAGCGCATATCGCGCACGCCCAACACGCACAGTGAGAAGAGGACACTGCGCAGGTCGCCCATCATCAACGCCTCGTCATGGATTTCCTTGCCGCCGACCGACTCGATGCTGAGCAGTTCGGCGCCGGCCGCGGCGCATCCGTCGAAGGTGGCGAGCATAGCCTCGTACAGCGGCCCGCTGCGCATGCGGGGCGGCCGTTCCATCTCGCGGGTGTCATTGGGGGTGATCCGCAGGACGCTCGCCAGGCCGTGTCGGGCGCGGGCCGCCCCGATCGCTTCGAGGAGGATCTGGGTCAGTTCAATGCCCCAGGCCGGATGCTCGGTCATGGGCGGCAGGGTCTCGAACTCGACGACCAACCCAGGGGCTTCAAGCTCGACCGCGCGCTGCAACACGCCCGCGATAATCTGCCGGTAATGCTGGCGCACCTCCGGCATGGTCTCCTCGGTGACCAGCATGGGCGGCAGAGTGAAGTTGATCTCCGGGTAGACCTGCCCGCCGCCGAGGTTGAGGCCGTGCCGTGTCGCCAGGGGCTTCGGCGCCACCCCAAAGCGCAGCTCTGCAGCGTGAGTGATCGTCAATTGCTGAAATCTCATGGTCGTCCGACTCGATTAGGGCAGATCATCCTGCGCCGGACACACGTTCCGTGCGCCGATGGCCGATGCTTGTGCCGCGCGCCGGCCGGATTGTCAAAGCGGAAGTGGTCTGCGGGCGGTCCTTGTCCCCGATACGCTGAGGACAGCGCACACGACAGGGTGGGGCTCTAGCCCGACTTTCCGACTTAGTCGAAGGGTGCCTCGCAGGTGGCTGCGGATAAGCAGCTTGTGGAAGCGGCGCCTATCCCCTAAACGGACCGCTTTTCGCCCCGCAACCCCAGCACCACCACCAAGCGTTCTTGCAGTGCCGTCAACTTGCTCCAAACCGTCTGCCGCACTGGAGGCTTCCGGGTGTCCTGCCCCTCGTACACGTTGACGACCTCCCGCACCTGCTCCAACTCCGCCCACAGCCGCGGCAGTGACAGTTCCACGCCTGCTTCCCGCACCCGTCGGCCCACCATCGCCCGGAGCAGCAACGCGATCGTGCAGTATAATCCGTGCATCTGGATCATCCGGTCGGTCCAGTGAAACATCGGCCACCAGCAGCCCACGTCCCGGTCCTTCATCTGCTGGAAGATCTCCTCGATCAGAAACTGGCTCCGGTAGGCCTCGATCACCGCGGTCTCCGTCCAGCCGCCGTGGCTGGTCACCAGCACGTTCTTGCCCAGCACCGTATCCCGCAGCCGCTCCAACCCCTCCGGTTGGACCTGGTAGTTCAACCCCGGCACGCCCGAGTCGCACCCCGCCACCTCGGTCGCCACCACCTGACTCAAATGCTCCCGGTGCAGAATCTCCCGGCACTGCTTCTGCACCGACTCGCACGTCGGCGCCTTGCCCCCTTTGACCTCGCCCTGGTGACGCCGTTCCAGGCTCTGCTGCAACTCCCCCAACTTGCGCAATGCTCGCGCCAACTCGATCTGCACCGTCGCCCACTGCGCCTCGAAGAGTCCTTGATGCCAACTGACCACCAGCGTCCGGGGCCGGCCGTACACCTGGGCTTCGACGCGGAAGGCCTTGGTCCCCTCCAACCCCGGGCAGGCTTCCCACCGGGCGTCCCTCGTATTGGACACCCCCGCCCACTCGGCCACTTCCCCCAGTTTCACCGCCCCCACGTAGTCCAAACCCAGCGCATCGATCAGCGCGAAGTTCGCCGCCGAGTTGTTCCCCTTGTCGAACACCAGGGTGGTCTTGGGCAAGGGCGTTCCCGCCGGGGCCAGCCCGGCATAGAAGGTGGCAAATCGTCCGAGCATCTCGCCAAACTGCCGGCTGTCATTGCGATGGCCCTCGTACACTTCGTAGTACAGCGGCCACTGGCCACGGGCGGCGCACACCAGGGCGTAGCTGACCTGCCGCAGGTTGGCCCGCCCCTGCTTGTTCTTGCCCCGCTGGGCCAGGTGGTTGTGGACGTTGAAGGTGTCGATGAAGGTGTAGAAATTGGTGCCGTCGTAGCAGAGGCGGGACAGGTCGATCCCCTCCCGCGGCACGGCTCGTTCCAAGAGTCCCTTCCAGAGGGCCCGGATTTTCTCCGGTTCCCAGCCGGCCAGGTGATCCCAGAACCGCTGGCTGCTCAACGCCTCAGCACAGAGCTCCGGTAGGGCGCGCACCAACACCGTCCCGGCCAACCAGTCCCAAAACCCGCGCTTGCTCACCGGCTGCATCGCTCGGTTCAGGGCAGCCAGTGCCAGGTAGGTGCCCGGGCTCAGTCCCTGTTGGCGCTTAGGGCATAACTGGTCGGCCAGCGGGATCAACTCGGCCCGCTGCACCGCGCTCCACAACGCCAGGGGCCGGCCCAACTCGAATACCTCGGCGTAGGCGGGTGTCGGACCGGCGCCGGTGAGTCGGGAGCTGAAGTGTTCGAGTTTACCAAGGTATTGCTGGGAGAGGCGCCGGCACTTGCCCTCCCGCCAGCCCCAGTCGGAGAGGTAATAGTAGGTGTGCCCGTTGACGCGCTTGGCTTCCAGCCGTTGCACGGGCAGAGGTTAGGGCATAGCAATCGAGATTGTCCAGAAAATACTCTATATTTACAATAATACCGCCGCCTAGTAGGGAGTTCATTCTAGGGGATATGAACTTTGATCAGCAACCGCCTTGTCCCCAACCACTTGTCACAAAACTCTCGTCACAAGTCGGAAAGTGGGGCTAGGGTCCCTCCTCTTAGCGGACCTGGGAAGCACCCTACCCCAGCACCTCGAGAACCGTACGCGTCGCATGCGGTCCGAATTCCTGCAGACGTCCGTCGCGCCTGGTGGGTAAGGGAGTGGCGTTGCCGCCACTCCCTCCCCGTTGTCGCCATAGGGTTCATTCCCTATATTTACCGGCGTGCCCCTTTCGGGCACCGGGCGAGCCCTGCGGAGGAGAGCGCCGC